>DATARG010000255.1:0-8781 GCA_036264275.1 Candidatus Udaeobacter sp.
CGGTTGACACAATATGATGTGTCAATTGGGCAAAGTCAAAGCCAGCTCGCCTTAAACAAATCCGCGACACAGAATCACGCCGCGATCTGGCCTAAAACGCTCCGCAGCTCGTGAAAATCCACTGGCTTCGCGAGGTGGAAATCAAATCCAGCTCTTCTGCCGCGCTCGATATCGTCACGCGACGCAAAACCAGATATCGCCACCGCTTTCACGGCTCCCTTGCGTTTGGCTTCGACAATTACATCGTAGCCATTCCCGTCTGGCAGGGCGATATCACACAGTACAACGTCGAACTCTTTCGTGTTGATCATGTCCAGCGCGCTCCGAGCGCCATCAGCCGTGGAAATGTCGTGGCCGAAATGGTCCAGAAGCCGAGATAGCGCTTGTAGCGTGTCGCCGTGATCCTCCACCACGAGAATCCGCAAACTCTTGCCCGAATTATACTCCGCCCTCGATCGATCCTCGCTCATCTCTCCCTCCCGAAAGCCCTATAATCGGATTTCGAACCGCGTCCAGATGCTATTTGGGCGCTACTGAAACGTTACAATTGGAAAAACGTCCGCAACCGTTGGAGGAAGTTCGCGGTGTATTGGCGTTCCGTTAGTGCATGCTCGCTGCTTCTGGCTTCCTTCAGAATCCCTTCGGTTTCCATTCTTCGCTGTGCAAGCAATTGACTCAACTGTTCCATGCAGCTTGGGGCGCTGCTTAGTAGGTCGGCCATCACTGGTTTTCCGATTTCCATTACGTAGCAATCCCCATCTGCGCGGACGGTAGCGCTGCGCGGTTCGCCAGTTAACAGCGACATTTCGCCAAAACAATCTCCCGAGCTCAGCGTTGCGACTTGAATTTTCGATCCATTCTTTGAGACAAAGACGTTCGCCGCCCCGCGCAGCATCACGAACATCGAATCGCCCGCGGCGCCTTCCTCAATCACCGGTTCCCCACGACCGAAGAGTTTGAGGCGCGCCTGGTTGACCATGTGATTGAGTTGGTCTTCAGAAAGACACTCAAAGAGCGCTTCTCCGCGCAGAATAGAGAATGCCTCTGCCTGGTCTTCCTGCAAAGGTGGAGCTTTTTTGCGTTCAACGTGCAGTGTGCGAATCGGGAAGGGAATCGTGATTCCCTGGCGCTTCAGCTCGTACCAAACATTGGTGCGCACAGAGTCATTGGTTTCGTTGATCCGGGAGTGATTGCCCATGTAGAATTTTATCTCATAGGTCATGGAGTAATCGGAGAAGTCGACGAGGAAGACTCTTACAGGGGGATTGGGCAGAACATTTTTGGACCTTTGCGCAGCCCGTCCAAGCGCATCTTTTACGCGATTGGGTGGCACATTGTAATCGATGCCCACCCGGATGCGCATGGCGTGCAGCTCAGTTGGATAATGCAGATTAACGATCTGGTGGCTGACCATCTCGTTGTTGGGGATGTCGAGATAAATATCGTCGTTCGTACAAAGCCGGGTGGAACGCCAGTTGATCTCACGCACTTCTCCGTAGGTATCGCCTACCTTTAACCAGTCGCCGACCTTGTATGGCCGATTGATTTGGATCGATATGCCACCAATGATTCCGGCAAAGAGATTCTGGCCCGCGAAGCCGAGAATGATTGCGACCACGCCGGAGCCCGCCAGCAGTCCTTTCAATTGCGTCTCGGCGTGATAGCCGTAACTCAGAATGAAAAGAAGGACGATGAGGAAAATAATCCCGCCGACTGTTTCACGGAGAAAATGCGGAATCGGCGTTTGTCGTTTCTTTTCGAAATAAAAGTCCCAAACGTAGCGGTTAATGAGAGCGACAACGAGCGCAGTGCTCAACAAAATTGCAGCCGATCCAACATGATAGCGCCAGGGGGCATCAACTCCGTAGACGGCGATTGCGGCGTAAAAAGCGACGACTAAACAGAAAAGCCGGAAGAAGAGGCCGAGCTGAACCCCGGCGCGACGTTTTAAAAATCGCCCGATGCCAAGGGCGGCAAAAAACGTCACGATAAACACAACTACCGTCATCGCGTCCCGCTGTGCTTCGGTCACCGCGTCAAACATCGAGGCAATAGTATACCAGAACCGGACCGCCGGAATAGTTTTTCTGCATTACGTTTAAAAGGCGAGGGAGCTTTGAGCAGCCGTGCTGGCATGAGCACACGCCTATTTTGGCGGGGCAAGAACCAGCCACGCCCACCCAGCAAGGAAACACAAACCGCCCAAAGGTGTAACTGCGCCCAGCCAACGAAGGTTTGTTAGTGCAAGCAGATACAAGCTTCCGCTAAAGAGCAAAATTCCGAGAAACAGCAGCGAACACGCACCGCGATTGATGGTCCCGTAGAGCGCGAGCACGAGGAGCGCGATTGCATGTATGAAATGGTAAAAGACCGCCTTGTTCCAGACATCGATCATTCCCCGCCCTTCAAGCATCGACCGTAAACCATGCGCTCCAAAGGCGCCCAACGCGACAGCAAGAAAACAAAGAACAGCTGCGATGCGAAAAAGCATAATCGACATCTTGTTAATTCCGGCGAGTTCGCCGCATCTCCAACTCTTTTTTTAAATCGTTCAGGGTTGATTGCCGGCTTCGGCGTGTTGTTCTGAAATACAAAATCGTTCCAACCGCCCCGATTGCTGCTGCCCCGAGAAAATTCAGTGCCGGTCCGAGTTTCCACAGGTAAGCGCCGAGAATCGCGCCGGTGCTGACGATTAGATCACGAACAAGATAGTACGTACCCACTGTTTGGCCGCGTCTGGCAGGATCGCTGTATCCAATGATTAGCGCCTTGCGCGATGTATCGCCGAATTCTTTTAAGCCACGAATCACAAATGCGATGACCAGAGCCGAAAAACTGCGCGACATTAACAAGCTGATCGGAAAGAGCGTGAACATGATGAATGTCACGAACACGAATGGCTCGCGACGATGTTGATCCGCGTAATGCGAGGCGGGAATGATACATAAGATGGCGGCCAGCATTTCTATTGTTGTGAGAACGCCAACCTGTTGAGCGCTCATGCCGATATAATCCATCGCAAAAATCACCACCCACGCGTAGGGAACTCGTTCACAAAAACGAATCAAGATGTCGCTCAACAGCAAACGGCGCATCGGTTGATTGAACTCGCGCAAGCTTCGCCAAAAACTCCACTGCTCTGACCGGGTCGCCGTTTCCGTCGCAATTCGCGGATCCGCGGTCGAACCGTCGCGCAACTGCCGTTGCACCAGGATTGTGAGTGCAGAGATAACGATCGAGACGAGAAGCGCAATTCGCACGCCGGGGATGATTCCGAAGTAATCGATCAACATCCCGCCGAAAATCGGCGCAATCATGATCGGCAAACGTTTGATCACTGATTGCACGCCGACACCCATCGAGTGGCGATTCGCTTCGAGCGCAGCCCCAACCAGCGAAAATGTTGCCGGCAGGGAAAAACAGCTCCACGACAGAAAAAAGAACATTCCGACTATGACTCCACCCCAATTTGGAATAAGCAGGACGAGCACGTAGCCAACGATTGAGACCACGTTGAAGAAGATGAACGCGTTCCGATGTCCCCAGCGGTCCGCCAGCAGGCCGCCGGGATAAGCGTAGACAGCACCAAGCAAGGTGCGCAGCCCATCATAAAGCCCGATAACAAACACCGTTGCGCCGAGCGCTTGCAGATACTTCGGCACAAAACGCATCCAAAGCTCTTCACCCGCGCCAATGACAAAAATGGCGATGAGCAGGATGACGAGGTTGCGTTTGAGGCCGAAGAAGTCAGTTAGTTTACTTCGGCGACTAAATCGCTTTTGACTCGGCGTTTGCATTCTGCGTAAAGCGCATCGTAAACGACAAATTCGCGTTCGAGAATTTCGTGATCACTCAATTCGAGTGCTCCGAAGCCGCTGGCGATCCAGCGCAAACCTTCTCCGGCTGAATGCGGATTGCCCTGATGCGAATCAGCCGCGCGTACAATCTCGCCAAGCAAAACGAGCGCCGGGTCGGTGAGCCTGTATTTATTCAGGAACGAATTGAACGAAACGTCCTCGCCGTGATGCCCGAGCTCGCAATCAGGCACATCGAACACGATTCCATCACCGATCTTTTTCCAGTTAGTATCGCGCGGCAGAAAGACAAACTCTGCGTCCGCGTCGATGAATTTCTTGATGAGCCATGGGCATGCAACTCGATCAACCTTAATTTTCTCGCGAGTGATCCATGTCATGTTCTGTCGAGGCTCGATTCAGGCGGCAACATTTATAAATTGCCATTCTCGGACACTTCGGCTGTTTTGAACAAGATAAACGAAGAGACATCGGAGCTTGTTGCCAAGGTACCACAGATAACATTTTTGTTCTGGGTCGTTAAGGTCCTCGCAACAACACTCGGCGAAACCGCAGGCGACGCCGTAACCATGTCATGGCTCGGCGAAACGACTCCGGAGGCGAAGGGCACCGGCTATCTTATCGGCACGGGAATCTTCGGCGTCATTTTTATTGTTGCGGTTCTGGTGCAGATCAAAGCCAGGAAATTTCACCCGTTCCTTTACTGGCTGACGATTGTCGCGACGACGACCGTCGGCACGACATTGGCCGATTATTGCACGAGATCGCTTGGCATCGGCTATACCGGCGGTTCGACTATTCTGCTCATTTGCGTAATCATGTCGCTTCTCATCTGGCGGTGGTCGACGGGGAGCATATCGATCGAAACGGTGAGTACGCCGAAGGTCGAAATTTATTATTGGGTGACAATCATGTTCTCCCAAACCCTGGGGACCGCGCTTGGCGATTGGGTGGCGGACACCAATGGAATGGGTTACCTCGGCGCTGCCGCCGTGTTCGGCGGATTACTTTTGGTGACCGCGTTTCTTTATTACCTAACGAGCTTTTCGCGAGCCATTTTGTTTTGGGGTGCATTCGTTTTAACGCGCCCGCTAGGAGCAACCCTCGGCGATTTTCTCGACAAGCCTTTCGAGCAGGGAGGGCTCGCTCTCAGCCGTTATACCGCATCCCTGACGCTCCTGCTGGTGATCGTCGTGTTGATCCTTATTGTCCCGCACAAGCCGGCCTCAAAAGCGCATTGAAACTGCGGCAGCTCAGTAAACAAGCTGTACGCCGCAATACCCAATCAAGGCGAGCTGCTCATCCGCGGGGCTGCGCACTTCATGGCCTAAGGAGGCGAGCCAGATGCAATGTTCGCTGATCTTATGACGCCAGCCAAAGTTTAGCGTGACCGTTTGTTGATCGAAGTTCATGCGCGAGGTCGCATGCACTTCTGCCATGATCGAAGTCTTCCTTGAGACTTCCACTCCACCGACGATTCCGTATAGAAATTCGCTGCGGCCGACGGTGCGGGTGAGTGGACCAATTTCGCAATCGAGGCCAAGCGGCCCGAATTTCTTCGCCAGTTGAAATGGAATCTGGAATTGCGTTCCTGGTTCTGACAATCCACGACGGACGGAAGACTGTGCGATATTAAAAATGACGCGCGGGAACATCGACATGTCGAAGCCGCTGCGTTCCTCATCCAGGAAACGCCACTTCACCGCCACTTCGGTGCCGCCGATTCCAGCAACCGCGCCATGATCGCTGCGTTTTAGAGTCACCAGCGACGTTTGCAGTGTCAGCTGGATGTGATCGCCCCAGCCGTAATTCAGGTCGAGGGCAGGCGCATCAACCGACCACTCGTTAGGCCGGTGCTCGAAGGCGATGGGAAAATTATTTTCCCAATGCCCGCTGCCTGGGGTGCCCGGATCATCGGTAATCATGGGCGGACCGCCTTGCGCGAACAGGCCTCGCGCAGCGCACGCGAGAAAGATCGCAATCGCTAATCGTCGCACGCGC
The DNA here is from genome assembly GCA_036264275.1 of Candidatus Udaeobacter sp. Taxonomy (GTDB): domain Bacteria; phylum Verrucomicrobiota; class Verrucomicrobiia; order Chthoniobacterales; family UBA10450; genus Udaeobacter. The sequence continues at coordinate 5,817 of DATARG010000255.1, forward strand.
TAATGTTTCGTCTGTTCAGACGGACCGTAAACCAAAAGCTTCAGCGTGTTTGGAACAATCATCGGTCGCGCTGGCGAAGCTCCGGGCGATGGACTTGGTGCCGGCTGAAACTGCGCGGTCGGTAAATAAATTCGATGCGTTTTCGGATCGAGCGCAATCGTACGCGCGCCCCGCTCAGTTTTTAATGTTTGCACGACCGACAATTTCTGTGGCGTCTCTTCTTTCGCGATCGTCGTTGTTCCATCGCCGCATGACGCGAAAGCGAGTTGGCTGGCGTCATCAAACGCGCATCCGTCGACGCCGGTTCCAATTGGCACGTTGGCAACAACTTTGCCAGTCTCAGTGTCGAGCATCACCATCATTTTGTTGTGACAGGTCGCGAATAGTCGGTGATGCGTAGCATCCAATGCAATGCCGCTCGCTTGTTCTCCCGGCGCAATCGGCCAGCGCGCGACTACTTCGTGTTTGGTCGAATCAATCACTGCAACTTCGCTTTTGTCTTCGATGTTGCAGTAAATGCGTTCGGCTTTCTCATCGACCGCGGCAAATTCCGGACTTCCTCCAAGCGGAATCGTTGCCGAGACCGTCGCCGATTTCGCATCAATCACGGTTGCGGAATTTCCGGTATGATTAAAAACGTAAACCTCACGATGACGCGGCTCGTAAACGATTGCATCGGGACCTTGTCCGGTGTCGATCTTGGAGATCGTTTTCAGCGTTATTAGATCGACCACGCTCGATTTCGCTTCCTTCCCGTTCGAGGAAAACCCGCGTTGAAACTCCGGAACCGCAACGAACGCGTGAACTCCCGGCGTATCCGCAACTTCCCCAACAACCGCGTTCTTGTTAAGATCGACAACGACGACTTTCGTGGCGTGCGAAAGGTAGAGACGATTGGCCGGGGAATCGATCGTCAAAATATCCCAGCCGCCTTCGCCACCGATCGGAATCTCACCTGCAAACTGGTAAGAATCATTCGCAAAGGAAACCGCAGCGTTTGCCCAAAAAATGCCGCAAACTAGGAGTAGCGCTTTCATAAATAAGTCTTTCCGTACGCTAAGAGCACACTTCGAAATTGTTCTCAAGTTTAGTTTGCCGTTTGCATTCGGCATGGAGCGCGTCGTACACGATGAATTCGCGTTCAAGAATTTCATGATCAGTTAGCCCGAGCTCCGAAGCCGTTGGCGATCCAGCGCAGACCCTCTCCAGCAAGATGCGGATTGGCCGGATGCGAATCAGCTGCGCGCACAATCTCGCCGAGTAAAACAAGCGCTGGATCGGTGAGCTTGTATTTTTTTAAGATCGAATTGAAGGAAACATCTTCGCCGTGATGCCCAAGCTCGCAATTGGAGACGTCGAACACAATTCCGTTTTCTATCTTCGCCCGGTCAGTATCGTGCGGCAGGAAGACAAAGTCGGCGTCTTGATCGACGAATTTCTTGATCAGCCACGGGCAGGCAACTCGATCCACCTTAATTTTCTCGCGGGTAATCCATTTCATAAGCTAGACTTTGTTCGTGGCAGGTTGGTTTTGGTATGCGGTCGTTGCTGCTGTACTTTACGGCGCGCACCAAATCTTTACTCGTCTTGCCGCGGAGCGCATTGGCGAGGGGCTCGGCGGTTTTGTTGTTGAGGCCAGTGCAGCATTCTCAATTTTTCTTTACCTTGCATTTCTTTGGCTGATCGGAGGCTGGAATCAAAAATTCAGCACAGCTGGATTCAATTATTCACTTCACAGGAATCTGCGTGGGAGCAGGTACGATCGCATTCTTTCTTCTTTTCCAGCGCGGCGGCCCGCTGTCGGCTGTTCCGGCCATTCTAGCTGGCGGCGCGGCCATCATGGCGATCGCAGGCATTCTGTTTTTCCGCGAAGCACTATCGTGGCAAAGGATCATCGGCGTCGCGTTTGCGATCATTGGTTTGTTTTTGCTGCGCAAATAGAATCGATTTTATGTTCGTTTCGTGAGGAACTGCAATCCGATGTAATCAATCGACTTGGTAAGCGCGGATTTCTGCGCGTTGGGAGCCCCGATGAGGAACAGCTACGAACAACGTGTCGATCTGCGGAACAAACATCCCGGTGCGAGCACCGTCTGCTGTGTCGATCTTGGCGGAGGCTTTATAGCTGTTTGGATCAGTCTGCTCGATGATATCGATCTTTCCTGCGCCGCAAACCGCATAAATCCGATGCCGTTTGGAGTCGTAGAACACATCATCGGTATCGCCGGAAATATCGAGCTTCGCTACGACTTCACCCGAATCAGTGTTCAGGACGACAAGCCGTGCTGGCATACGACATCCGATGAACAGGCGATGATTCGCTTCATCAAGTGCCATGGGAAAATTTGCGAAGGCGAGATCTGTTTTCCACGTCGCAACCACCTCTTCCTTATCGCGATCGACTACCGCCACGTGACGCGAGTTGGGAACATTGACGAAAATTCGGCTGCCATTTTTCTCCAACTGAAAAGCTTCGGGATGCGCGCCGACCTTTATTGAACCGACTTGTTTCCCGTCGGCCGCGTTAACCACAGCAATGCCACCGCTGCCGAATCCTACATAGAATTTTTTTCTCGTTTCATCGTAACGGACGTTGTCGGCGTCATCTTCAAGGTTCAGTTCCCCGACAGTTTGGAATGATTTTCCATCGTAGATTTTGCAAATGCCGCCTTTGTCGTTGGCAACAAACAAACGATCGACTTGCGGGGCATATCCCACTCCCTGAGGTGCGCCGAGGCCCATGATCGAGTGGGCGCGCTCGCCCTTTCGCAAATCGATTACTTCGAGGCTGTTGTTTCCCAACGCGCAGACGAACAATCGCTGGCCCGATGGATCAGCAGCGAAGTGGTCGATCCGTCCTTCGACGCCCGGCAATGGAATCGTTTGTTTAAGTTTAAGCGGCACGGACTGAGCCTTGCTTGTCGCCGCTGCAAAGCAGCAAAGCAGGGCGACCCTGCAAACTGCC
>DATARG010000289.1:0-13794 GCA_036264275.1 Candidatus Udaeobacter sp.
CACCGCTACGCATTCACGCCGCATCGCCTTGAGCGTGCAACCGGTGTCCCGCACGCCATCTTTCGTGTAGCGGCTCCGGACGGCATTGGCGACGCGGCTGGTCAAACGTTTTGCAACCGTATCTCTGCGCTGCGCACGATAACCACAAACCAGATCGGCGCCGCGTGAAATTTCTTCGATTAATTTTGGGATATCGGCGGGATCATTTTGCAAATCGCCGTCAATCAGAATGAGGATCGCCCCGCGCGCGGCTTGCAGTCCCGCATACATCGCAGCGCTTTGTCCGGCATTTTTTTCGAAACGGATCACCCGCAGATTCGGCGCGGCCTCAATTTGCTCGACAGTGCGATCAGCTGACCCGTCGTCCACAAAAATAAATTCGTGATCAATGTCCCTTAGCGCTGCTCTGAGCTCCGCTTGCAGTATCGGAACATTTTCTTCCTCATTGTACACAGGAACAATGACTGAAACTGCAGGAGAATCCGTGGTATGACTCATAACACGGGCGAGTCCTTTCGGATTCGGATCGCTCTGAAGTGACGCATTTCCTGACGCGCTGTAGCCGCATCTCTCTGAGACGCGTAATGCTTGGCTTGGAGACAGAGTATACCTGCCCTTCGCACATCGAAGCGGCTGTAGAATGCTTCTAAGCTACTTCTCATAAAGGCAGTGTCCGATAACCTCGACAGAGAAACACCTGCCAAGTCCGTACCACTTTCCCGTAGCGCGACACTTCAATTGTTCCCGCCGGCTCGGTGGATTGAAATGCCGCCTGTATGTTGTGAGGCACATGTTCTTTTTCTCCAGCCCTGATAAAAAGCGCATCTCGACCAACGAACAAGTTGACGCCGTTCTCCTCGGTGAAAACTTCGCCGTCGGGCCGTTGCATGCCAGCTTTCAGCTCGACGAACTGATCATAGCGCGGCCAGAACGAGAACTGATTCACCATGTCCTGCGATTCGGGAATGTAAGCGGACGGATGCCCCGGGCCTTCCACTCGTTTGTCGCGCAGGTAAAACGAAATTTCCGACGCGCGATCGCGAGCGTCAGCGATGAGAAAGAGTTTCTCTCCCAATTGCGTTTCAAGATCGTTGCGCATTTTTTCCAGCGCTTCCGTCGCGCTTTTCCATCCGCGCATGCGGTCGCTGGGATCGCTGCGAGGAATTTGGTAACCGGCCACCCGAAGCGAATCCGTGTCCAATGCGACTACGCTCATGACCAATCCAACAAGTACGGCGATACTGGCGCATATGCGTAAAAGAACGCTTGCCTGAACGCGTTCCCACCAGAAATAAGTAGCGACCAATCCGAAGCCAAAAAACGCGAGCCCATCCCAATTCGGTACAGCGCTCTTGTTAACCGACAGAAGCAGGTAAAAACCAAACACCGGTAAACCAAACCACATTAAGAACAGGACTTTGAATTGCTGGTTGATGCGCCGCCAGCTTGCGATCACACCCCACGCTAACGCCAGAAACAGCAGCGGCGAGTACACGATGAAGTGTTGACCGAGAAATGAGAGCACTTCAGTCGGATGAAATCCGAAGCCATGCTCGAGATTCCCGCGTGAGCGCAAATGCGCGAGCGTGATCCAGGCATGCTGCGCGTTCCAGATAATCGGGGGAATCGTGCAAAGAACGAACATCCCGATCAGCAAATACACGCCAGGACGTTTGAATTCCCGTCGTAACCGTGGGACGAGCGCCAGCACGACCAACACCGAAACCAATTCGAACGCATTGGTGTATTTGCAGAGAAACCCGAACCCGATCAGCAGACCCGTAACCGGCCAGTACCACGAGCCCCGAAAGCGTTCGGGGTTGTCCAGCGCAAGCCAGAAAGTAAACATCGCCGCCATCCAGAAAAAGATCGATAACGCATCGATCGTCATCACGACCGCGCCAATGTTGAAAATCGGGGTGGCATTCAAAGCGATGACTGCCCACAGACCAGCAGTGGCACCGAACAAACGGCGCGCAAAATAGAACAGCAGAAGACTTGTGGCCGCCGCAAGCACAGGACTGAAAAACCGAACACCAAACTCGCTCGCGCCAAAAACCGCGGTGCTCGCGCGTATGGCGAATGCGATTCCAGGTCCCTTGCTGAAGTAGGCAGGCGCCAGCCGTTCCGACCACATCCAGTAATGGGCTTCGTCGAAGGAGAGATCTGTCGTTGCCAGAAGTGAAAAACGAATCGCCGTTAGCGCGGCGATAAAGAGCCAGACTGCGCGTGTGCTGCTCATGTTGTGCGTTGCGGCGCGCCCGGCAATCGCGCGCTATCATTGAAATCACCAATCAAACTGGGATGATGTGCGAACACATCCGGCATCCATTTCTGCGCTGCGATTCTCCAGATCAATTCAAACAAGCTGAGCAGAAGCAATGCTTCCCCGATCCCAAGAAAGAGTGTCGCCACCACGTCGCTGGGCCAGTGCGCGCCCAAATAACTTCGCGAATATCCAACAGCCAGAGCAACGAACCAGTACAGCCAGCCGCGGCGCCGGTAAAATAACGTAAAATACGTAGCGGCAATCGTGTTGTTAACTGTATGTCCAGATGGAAATGATGGTCCCGAGCGAGTGCGATCGGAGGAATCTGAAAATCGAATAACTGGTTTTTTGAAAAGCGTAAGAAACTTTGGCGTTGCTTTTTGTAACTCTACCATCCGAACACTCTGTACGTGTTTTGGCCGGTGGCGGCCTATGCTGGATTTCAATGCGCTCGTGACCTGTCCCGCGATTGCCAGAGAGATCACCAGACAGGTGATGAACGCGCGCGCTTTGAATCCGCCGAAAATCAGAGCGCCAATTCCAATCGCGACAAAAAACGGCATCCAAATTTGGGAATCACTCAACCCCGCCATGAACAAGTCGAGAGCCGGAGTCGTCCATTCTTGGTTAATCAGGTGAAAAACGGACTGGTCCATGCGAGGTGGTTAGTGGGTTTAAGTTTTACTCCGTACGCGTTTAATAAACAAACGCGCTAGAATGGCGAAACACGAATGTCGAATGACGAAGCAAGCACCTATGTTCGAATGACGAAAACACGATCAGACACCTGCCTGTTCTCATTCGGATTTCGTAATTCCTTTATGGTTCGTCACTGGGCATTTGTTTTTGCTCTCGCGCTCGCCTCCGCATGCATATCAGCCGAGCCTCCGCCGTCGGCGAAAGACATTCTTGATTCGGTCCGCATGATTGAGTCGCGCCAGCAGATCGATCTGGAAGGGCAGCTTCGTCAGGAGGACACGATCATTCCATTTCGCCTGGTGCAGAATGGACCGCTGATCCGGTATACGTTCACAAATCCCGATGAGACCTTGCAATTGCGGCTTGGAGAAAACAGTTCACGCCTCGAGCTCGAAAGCGACGCCGGAACGGAAAAAGTAAGCACATCGAAGTTCCAGGAAAAAATTCGCGGCACAATCGTCACGTATGGGGATCTTGCATTCAAATTTCTCTACTGGCCCACCGCGCGCGTGTTAGGCGAGGAAAACGTCCGCACCCGGAAATGCTGGAAGCTTCAGTTACGCGCGCCTTCGCGTGAGTCGCCGTATTCGAATGTGTTGCTGTGGGTGGACAAGGCGAGCGCCGCCCTCATGAGGATGGAGGGCTACGATTGGGACGCGAAACTCACCAAACGTTTTGAGGTAGTTTCTGCGCAAAAAATCGAGGGCCGCTGGTTCCTGAAACAAATGCGCGTCGAACAGTTTCAGCCCGGGACGAATCACATCGAAGAGCGCGCGTATTTGGAGATTAAGAGATAGTGGTCCTCGCCGGGTCAGCGCAGAGCGCTGGCCTACCATTTCAACGAATGAGGAGGCTGAGGCCCTAACGAGGTTGATGCTGGTCGGATTTCGCGCCGCTCACAACCAGCCTGCGCCCGAGGAATTCCTTGTCATGCAATTCATCCACCGCTCGTTTCGCTTCCTCGACGGTTTGCATTTGCACGAAGGCAAAACCCTTCGAGCGCTGGTTGTGGCGATAGCTTACGACCTCTGCGTTTTGCACGTGTCCAACACCGTTGAACAAGTCGAAGAGATCACTCTCGGTAGCGTCGAAAGATAAGTTGCCAACGTAGAGACGCGGCGACGTGACTTCAACCTGTTCGGGCTTGCGCGCAGATCGCGATGGCTGCGCGCCATTGCGCGGTTGCGTCGTGGTTTTCTTTTTCTCGCCGCCGTTCCCGAAAAATTCGGCAACCCGCTGCCAGAACGTCTTTTTCTGTGTCTTCGCCGCTTCCTGTGGCGCCCGAGCCCGTTCGTAATTTCCTCTGCGCCGGCCCCCACCGCGCGAGCGGCGTGGGCGTCTTCCGGATGGATAAGAGTTCATGTTGATCCTTAACTGTTTTCCAATTGTCAAAAGGGCGGAGCGCCCCGAAAAAGCTCGGGACACCGTCCGTGGCGCGCGACTCATCAAGAGCCAAGTCAAACTTGTAGCAAGCACTCTGCGACGCCGATGGAAACTCCGCCTCGTCATACCGGGAATGGTCTTGTCTCAAAGCGCAAGCCGGCGCACTCAACAAACGATACAGCGAGGCTGCGAACGTTTGCAGCATCAGTTCAAGAAATCTGAATCGTTGTAGGAACCGGACGCTCGGAAGATCGAAGAAGATTCCCGACATCTCGGGCGTATTATGGCTTGCTTGCGATGACATTGCAAGTCAGACGCGCCGCACTGCATTTCGAATCCAATCGTCGCGCAGCGAATACGCTCGCGATTTGAGATACTCTCGCGGGCGTTCGCCGCGAATAGGCCTAACAAAGTAGCGTAATTCGCGTCGGCTCAGCCGTGGTTCATAGCCAAACTCCGGCATCAGATCACGGCAATGCCATTCCACCCACCCGATCTCATCCTTGGAAAGCTCGCGTTCCCAGCGAGTTACAGGTTCCGTGCTAATCTGCGAAAAATTTATCCGCGCGGCGGAGTTACCGCTCCAGAACAGACCTACTTTCGTTGGCGTCAACACTGTGTGCGGATCGAAATCGATCTCGAGGTACTCGCACACTTTTTCCATCGTTTTAGCTGGTTCACGCACCAGCCGTTCGTACGGAACCACGAACCCCGGAACTTCCGCTTCGCGAACGCGCCTGGCCAGTTTCGCGGCGACCCGCCAATGCGCGATTACGTAGTACGTCGAAAAGCGTCCGGTTTGCCGTGTCTTCTCCAGCGCGATCTGCGCAGCGAGAATCGCGCGTGGATCTCGCAGTGTGATCAGAATTTTTGCATGAGGGAACCGACGGCCGATCGCGCTAACGTGATTACGATTCGCCGGAGTTTTCTCCACCCAGCGCGTCACAGTATCAAGCGAACGCCCAAGCGTCGCTGCGTACGCTTTCACCATCAGCACCAATAGATCTTCCTGCGCATTCGCAGGATCGAACGCCGCTCGCTCAAAAGTCTGTAGAAAATTCTCGCGAGGAAATGTCGCGTAATTGCGTTTTCCCCACTTGCATGGACCGCCGAACAGCACGTTGGAGAGCGACTTTTTCGTCAAGTAGTCAAACTGCGCCCTGCGGCCGCGCGGAGCGTACTTGGTCAGGACCGTCGGGAAATAGGCTGTTTCCTCGGGCAATACGAGCAGTTCGGGATGACTATCCAGTAACGCCACCAACAGCGTGGTGCCGGATTTTGCCTGGCCAGCGATAAAAGCGGCACGCTGCTCGAATGGCAGTTTGAAAATCACAAACGAGATTACAACAGCTACAGGCGGAAGGATAATTCAGTGCAGCGCGAATAAACGGCGTGCAGAGGACTGCCCGCCCTACCCACAGATCGCAGGACGTCGCTGGTAGGGCGCGTCACTCCGTGCGCGCCGTGCTTTGAGTTTGCAAAAACCAATCGACGAATCCCGGCAAGCCTTCCCTCAACTTGGTCGTCGGGTTATAACCCAGCAGTCGCCTCGCCTTCGAAATATCTGCGTATGTCAAAGGCATGTCGCCGGGCTGCTCTGGCAATTCATTTATTTTTGCTTTTTTCCCGAGCTCACTTTCGATCGCCGAGATCAGCTCCTTGAGCTGGATCGTTTGGCTTTCACCGAGATTGAAGAAATCGTAAAGTGGGCCGGAGTAATCGACTGCCGCCATCGTGCCCTGAATAATATCATCGATGTAGGTGTAATCGCGCCGAGTGGTGCCATCCCCGAATTGATCGATCGGTTGCCCGGCGTAAATGCGCCGAGTGAATTGATGAATCGCGAGATCGGGGCGCTGTCGCGGGCCATAAACAGTAAAATATCGTAGAGCTACGACACGCATCTGGTAGAGGTGCGAATAGGTCGAGCAAAGAAATTCGCCTCCAATTTTTGTCGCGGCATACGGACTGAGCGTCTGGGTCAGATGTTGCTCCTCGGAAAATGGGACCGTTTTTAAAGCACCGTACACAGACGAGCTGGAAGCGAAGATGAATCGCTCAACTCCTGTCACGCGTGCTGCCTCGAGAAGATGCAATGTGCCGATGACGTTTGTGTCGTAGTAAAGCCGCGGGTGTTGAATCGACGGCCGAACGCCGGCGCGCGCCGCCAGGTGGACGATTACGTCTACTTTCGCGCGGCGAAACACACTTCGCACCGAATCGCTATCGCGAAGGTCGACGTGGCAAACGTTTACGTCTTTTGCGAAATCAGCAATGTTAGCGCGTTTAATCTGCGGATCGTAAAAATCATTGAAATCGTCGAGGATCGCGACTTCATGCCCAACACCCAGCAGCTTCTCTACAAGATGCGACCCGATAAAACCCGCGCCGCCTGTGACCAGAATTTGCATGGCGCCCAATTAGCCACAGATGGACACGGATGGACACAGATTTTGCAGCGAAAGATAAAGCACAGAGCAGTTTTTGGAGCGCACTTTTGAAACAGACGCCGGCACATCTAATAATTGCGCCAGTGCAGCAGCAAATAAATCCAGTTTAGCGCGAGCGCAGAGATGACTGCGACACGCAAAACCGTTTTTGCGCGTCGCGTCGAAGCGTGGATTCGCAGTCGCGGCGTACGCGCTATGACTGTTGCAAGCGCGTACACATCAAACGCAATGACGCCACAAAGAACGGCAAACACAAATGGGTTCCATTGCAATGCGGCACGAAAATGACCGCGAAAGAATTGGATGCCGCATCGCGTCATTCCGCACGTGACGCATGGCAGGTGCGTAAGATCGTGAAACACGCAACGCGGCCACGGCAACCCGAGCGTCAGCCAGATAGCTGCAAAGCCGAGCGATAAAACCGAGGCGCTCAACCAAATCAACTCGTGGTCAAGTTCGCCCGGAGCAAGCCGCCGAACAGAAAACTGCATTCGCTGACTGCTAATGATGCGACGCAGTCAAGGCGCCCAACGCACCAAACATAAACAGGACGACAAATAAGCCGCCGCAACAAACGATCAGCGGAGAAAAAACGGCAACTGCTGCGCGACCAGTGTCGGTTTCCTGAGCGCGCGCCAATCCGACGCAGTTGCACACGATCGCCCAAATTCCTGAAATCAATCCACCGCAAAGCGGGATGATCTGCAAAGGACCGGCGGAGCCTTGAGTAAACGCGAAGACCCGAAATGTAGTTTCAAACGACTGATTGGCGCCGCCAAATATCATCAAACAGAGGTGCGCGAGGCCACTCCAGATAAAAAGAAAGATCACGAGGAACAAGGGCACCAAGATGATCGCACCGAAGCCGATTCCCATCCCCGTCATCGCAGCAAGACTATTATTCTTATCCGCAAACAGGCCAGTGGATTGGAAGCCGAGCGAGAACAGAGCGGACACAATCCCGCCCAAGCATCCGCCGATGAGCGCGTAGATGAGCGGCTCGCCCAGGCCGCCTTCGCGTTTCATCACACTGAATGCATCGGCTGGCCGAGTAAGCACCATCGTCAGCGTCTCGATGAACGCGTTAAAAAAACCCCGTTCTTGCCGGTGCTCCCACGGCAGACCGGTACGCCCTGCAAGAGTTGTTGATGGCGGCACTGCGCCGGGTTGGACAGGCGGGACGGCAGGTCCAGCGGCACCTCCAAACTCGGGGAACACCGATAGCGGCTGCCAAGTGGCCATACCCTCGCGCCAGCCGATGTCGGTCGGCGCAAAACGGCCAGCGCTTAACCCTTCGCGAATTTCCTGCTCGGAGAAAACACCCAGACTTGTTGTGCCCCGATTGACATGAATCATCGCCATAATGGCTCGTTTTATTAAGGCGCGAACTAGAGCGCAAGGTTAAACGGTCACAAGAGTCACGAGAGTACCACTCTCAATTGTAACTGTTTTAACTTATTTAATTTGTAACTTCTCTGGTTGAATCCAGTGCTCGCCAGAAATACCAGGCGGCAACGGAGCGATACGGCCGCCATTTTTCGCCGCACTTCATTAGTTGTTTCGGTGTCGGAAGTTTCCGTTTGCGAAAAGTCTTGGCGAAACCCTTCTGCACCCCGTAATCGGCTACGGGCCAGACATCCGGTCGGCCAAGATCAAACAGCAGAAGCATCTCGACAGTCCAGCGACCAATACCGCGCACTTGCGTAAGACGCGCGATAATTTCGTCATCGCTCATTCTGAGAAGCGCGCGTCCGGATGGCACCGTGCCGTCGATCGTCTTCGCCGCGAGATCTTTTATCGCCGCAGTCTTTGCGCGCGAAAGACCAGCGGCACGAAATTTCTTATCCGGTGTGGCGAGAACTTTTGCAGGGTCGAGCCATTTTGTTTTCCCATAGAGTGCGCGGACCCGGGCCCAGATTGTTGCAGCCGCTTTCCCGCTTAGTTGCTGGTAAGCGATCGATTCCGCCAACGCATCAAACGGCCGGAGCGAGATAGAGGGCGTAATTTCATATCGCCGCGACCGTCTGATTAACTGCGCCATGTGCGGGTGACTTTTTGAAATGTGCCGATGCGCGTGATCGTGATTCATGACGCGAATCATAGGTAAAATGATGAATGGCAGATGTCGAATGATGAACAAATGACGAATGAAGAAAACCCGGGGAACCAGGGAGTGGGAAACCGCGACTTTTTGAAAGGGCGTTTCTCTTGCTAGCCCAACACTTTTCGGTTTCGTGATTTCTCATGGACGCGCAACTCACTTGGTACGGTCAGTCAGCTTTCAAAATTGTGACCCCGAGCGGCAAAGTCCTGCTCGTCGATCCGTGGCTCTCGAATCCTGTTTTCGAAAATCCGAAGCGGGAGATTGCCGCGCTCAATCATGTGGATCTCATCCTGATTACACATGGTCACTCCGATCACGTGGGTGATGCGGTGGAGATCGGGAAAAAGACGGGGGCTAAACTGGTAGCAACATTCGATTTGGCCGACGCGATGGTGAAACATCTCGGTTATCCGGCAGAGCAGGCGCAAACAGACACAGTTGGTCATTTTGGCGGGGAACTGACGCTGCTGGATGGCGACGTAAAAATCGCATTCGTTCGCGCGCATCATGGATCTGGTGTCGCTGCTGATGATCGATACGGGCTGCGTCATGGCGGCGCCCCGGGAGGTTTTGTTATTGGCATTCGCGGCGGGCCGACAATTTATCACACAGGCGATACAGATTTGTTTTCCGACATGGCATTGCTATCACTGTTTCACGACATCGACGTCATGCTCGTTTGCATAGGAGACCATTTCACGATGGGACCCGCTCGTGCGGCAGAAGCTGTAAAGCTGGTCAAAGCGCGGACAGTGATTCCGATGCATTACGGAACGTTTCCGATTTTGACAGGAACGCCCGAAGCATTTGGCCGCGAACTAAAACAACGCGGCGCGGGGGCGGAACTGCGGGTGATGAGAATCGGAGAGACGATTTCGCTGGGCGCGGGTTAAAAAACTTTAGGCGCCCGCAACCGGTAAATCGTTTTTCTCTTGGACTTGATGGCTGTCACGCCCAATCCGCGGTGGCGTACTCTGGCATTAGCGTTCCTCAGTGTGTACGACGATTCGGACAAGTTTCGCAAATCTCGCGAAGATAAAATGGCGTATGCAAAAGATCGCCGGAGTGATCACTGATGTGGATATCACCGCACATTCGCAGCCGAGCGCGTGCGCAAGATGCGACGCGCTTCAATTATCTGCCACGCAATCAGGCCCGGGATTCCGAGAATCAATTCACGCACCCGCGCAATTAAAGAGAGCGCGAAGGCGGCGTCACCAGGAATACCGAGCAAATTACCAACGACGACATAGCCGCCCTCCTGCACTCCAAGTGCGCCCGGCACAGGAAACACCGCCGAACGGATCGCCAGAACCATGCTTTGCAAAATCACCGCGTTCACGAGCGTCGCTTGCAGACCAAGTGCGTGGAGCGCGATCCAGATTTCGCCTGATCCGACCAGTAGCGAGGTGGCCGTCGCTGCGCAGCACCCGATCACACCGTATCGCCGCGCATAGAGCCTGCGAATCGCCTCATCGAGGCTGTGGCCGCTGTGCACCAGCGAATGCCAGTCCTCCGCATTCGTCAGCCGCGAAATCATCTTGCCGATAAAGCGAAACATTCCCAGCCGTTGGACGACATAGAACCCGATGATCGCGAGAACTCCGATCCCTGCTCCGATCACCGTCGGACGGACAAAGCCTTGCTGTCCTGTCGCCCACACGATCAAGCCCAGCCCTAACAAGGTAAAAACAATCTGGACGAAAACGCCCAGCGTGATGTCAACGAGAACGCTCGCCGCTGCAGTCGGAATCGGTGTACCATGCAGCGCCGCAAGCCGCGCCCTAACGACATCGCCACCGACAGTAGCGGAAGGCACGAGAGTGCTGACCGATTCGCCGATCCAGCGCATCCAAAACAATTGCCATAGCGACAGCCGCTCTGATTTCGGAAAGAGCGCCCACCACGCAATCGCGTCCAGGAACACCGGGACAGCGAGGTGATAAATCGCCACTGCTGCAATCCACCAACCGGCCGAAGCGAATGCGGCAATAACGTGTGGTGCCCCCTGTCGAATCAGCAGCAACGTAAATAGCGCCGCGCCGCCGGCTGCGAGCAGATAAAGGGCAATGCGGAGTTTTTTTCCACTTCTCATGGTCAGCAGTTGAAAACAGCCCGGCAATTTTGCTGCCGGGTTAGGCAACGACCCCGATTGTAGGGCAACCGCTTCGGTTGCCAACTTAATGCCCATGGGCGAACCCATGCGCTACCTGCTCAGGGGTGTAATTCCGCCCAATGACTAGCGAGAGCGACTAACGCAACGGTCCTTCGTCGAATGAACTTACCAAAAACCGTGCACAACAATCGATGGATTGAGTCCAATGGCGGTAACGCGTAAAGGTCGGGATTGACTCCGGCAATTTCAGGAGACGACCTCAGTCTGGGCACCTCAATCGAAATATTCCTTGCTAAAATAACCTGCGGAAGATACATCGCTTTCACCTTCTTCATCCGATATCTCCATGCCTGAGTCGCCTTAGCCCATGAAGACATTCCAAAATCTCGCCATCCTGTTCTTTTTACTTGGAGTCGGATTGGCCGTTGCCGGGACGCCAACTTTTGTGGCTCAACCTCCCCTCGCGCCGACGGATGAAAACTCACATGATCTTTTTTCGTACGAGACGACCTATACGTTCGACAGTGATTTCACCGAATCCAAGCTCGGCCACGGCAATTCTCTCTATAACGATTTCAGCTACGACCATCGCTTCTTGATCACCGGCAAATGGTATCTGCGGCTCGGGGTCGAATACGAACGCTACGACTTCGACGGCACGAACAATGGTTTGCCTGATCATCTGCAAGCGGCCACTGGCCATATCGCGATAGAATATGTTGTGAAGGACTTTCCAGGAATAAGCCTGGAACTCGATCCGGGGGTTTACTTTCAGGATAATGCCACTTGGAACGCTTTTGATGTGCCGGGGAAGGTTTACGTCACGTTTCCCTTGAAGAAAGACAAGATCTTCGGCGTTGTCGGGTTGGGTTGGGGCCAGTTTCAAGATCCGCCCGTCGCACCGGGTGGCGGCATTATCTGGCTAATCAGCGACAAATTGCGTTTGCAGGCTGTGTTCCCCAAGCCTGCTTTGATTTATCAGCCGAACGACGACTGGGATTTGCGGATTATCGGAGAACTAAACTATACAAGCTTTCGCACTGATGATGTCGTCTCGCATACAGAGCAAAAGCTCGACCTGCACAATGCCGTCGTTCAATACAGCGAAGATCGCGCCGGTGTCCAAGTAGGTTATTCCGGCATTAAACACCTCAAATTGATTGCGGGCGCGGGCGTTACAGTCGAACGGAATTTCGATTTCTTTCGCGCCGATCAATCGAAGAGGACCGATCCCGCCCCTTACGTCAGAGTTTCCGCGGAAGTAAAATTCTAAGGGAACATTTCGCCGAGTTTCCTGGCTACTCCCTGATCGCCGCGAACTTTTAGGCGGCCAGTAACATACGCCCATGTCCCGCTGAGCTGATCATGGCAAATGGCAACCCAATCCTTGTCTTTCGCCGTGAAAGTCACAGTTGGATTGGAAACTTTTCCTTTGCCCATCTGGCAGGTCCCATCGTTTATCTCGATCCACCATTCGCCCCCATGCGGGCCGCTCAGATCCCATTGATAACGAGCGTGAAGGCCTTTTGCCTTTGCCGGTTGAAAGCTGCCGCGCATTGCATCGAACACATCCTGTGGCGTCGAATCAGCGCGGTCAGCCAGGGTGATCGCCGCACCGCCGCACATAACTACCGCGATAAAGAAGATGCGTTTAAAGGTGAAGTTCATTGCTCAATTCGCCTCAAGAGAAAGGCGGCGCCAAGAAATGTGATCACCGCCCCAGCCAGCAGAATGATGAGATCGTTAACGTAAAAATGCAGACCCGCGCCGTACATGTTCACCAGTCGAAAAGCGCGGCAAAAATGTGTCAGCGGAAATAGTTCGGATATGTATCGAATCCCCTGAGGTAATTGTTCGAGTGGCGCAAACGCTCCTGACAGCACGAAGACCGGGAGCAAAAAGAAAACCGAAAATTGGATCGCCTGGGTTTGTGTGCGGGAGAAGGCTGAGATCAGCAACCCGAGCCCAAGCGAACAAAGAAGAAAGAGAAGGCAGACCAGCGCCAGTGCCGGCAGGTCATGAAACGCAACTCCGAAATGCCAACTGCTTAGCAGAATAATGATCACAATCAGCAAACTCGAGACGACGAGATACGGCAACATTTTGCCGATGACGATTTCGCGACGCCGCAGCGCAGTTATCATCAACTGATAAAGCGTGCCTGACTCTCGCTCCCGCGCGATGGTACACGCCATCAGGGTGACTGTAAGCAATTGCAGAATCAACCCGATGATCCCGGGGACAACATAATCAATGACGCGCGATTTGGGGTTGTAGAGCAATTTTTTATCGACCGACCACATCTCCATCATGGAGACAAAGCGTTTGCGAATTTGTACAGGCAGTTGTTTTCCCAGCTCATATACCTCATCCGGCAACGTCTCGATGATGCGATCGCGCTCTTTCAGCTGAAAATCGCCCAGGCTCTGTCGAACACTGCCTTCTACAGCATCCCCTGTATTGATGTCGCCACCATCCAGATAGAGCAGCAACGGTTTCGGATCGCCGTTTTCCAGACTCTCATTCCAGCCCTGAGGAATGACGAGTGTTGCCCGCACGTGGTAGGCAAGCAAGTCCGATTCGTTTTGTATCTCGGGCGGTCCATAGCGCCATCGGAACGTCTTGTTCTTGGCGATAATATCAATGAACTCTCGCGAGCGCGGTGTGTTGTCCTGATTGATCAACATGCACGGCACGTCGGTCAATTCGCTCGTTTCAAACGCATGACCGAAGAGCAGCGTGAACAGCGGCGGGAGCAGCAGCACAAGAAGCA
>DATARG010000006.1:0-2665 GCA_036264275.1 Candidatus Udaeobacter sp.
ATGGTTCGCGACCCACTGAAGAACTCGACGATGCTTTGCTTGCTTGTACCGCCGCCGAAAAATCGTTGATTAATGGCCTCAGAAAAACCGATCAATGGGTACGCAAAAAAAAGCAGGATAGCTCCAGTGCCCAAGGTTCGAAAAAAACTGATTCTGAAAAATCCGGCTAATGCGCCGACATCAAAGCCGCGAAATTGCAGAAGAGTGGCTATGACGAGGACCACGAAAACGCTTAGAAGAAAATTGGCCAGAATATTACGTGGGTGAAATTGAAGTGCCGGGTCCGGGGCTGTTGCGCTGATCGTCAGTAAAAAGAAAAAGATTAGCACGCTGGCGAGAACCGCTTCCGGCAGTCCAAAAGCGCGCGTCGGGATATCGACCGCGGCAGCGCTGCGAAGCCGCGCACTGATCTGATAAATCAGCGACACATACACACAAACGCTCGCAATTGAGTAAAGAAGAGAAAGTAAGGTTAATGCCACGCTCGGCGCCGCTCCGAATGTCGCGAGAACGTTCCCGAATAGCATGAGGGTGTGCTGAAGTTAGCGCTACCCTCAGCGCCTACGGAGCGTAGTAACTCGGCAGGAAATACGCGCGCCCCGATTCCAGTTGAGGCACGAGTTGTTTCGGCAGTTGCAGTTCGATTTTCGACTCCGACTCTCCAAATACGCGAAGGAACCGGGAAAGACTGAATGGCGGTCCATACTTCACGACTTTAGCGTCCGGCGCGTTGGCCAGTTGCTTTGCTTTGGCAAAGGCATCGTCTATCTCGCCCAGACCGTCTATCAGTTTGTTCTGCAATGCCTCTTTACCCGAGAGAATTCGTCCGTCCGCAATTGTGTTGCGCAACAGATCAGCCGGTAGGTTTCGCTCTTTTGCGACGATGCCGAGGAACTTGTCGTACGTACTCATGATGAAGTTCTGCACGAGCTCTCGTTCCTCCGGCGTAATCGGTCGCGCTCCGTTGAGCATGTCTTTGAATTTTCCGCTCTTAAAAACCACAGAGGCGAGGCCAATTTTGTTAAACAGTTGCTCGTAATTCAGGGTTTGAATGATTACGCCGATGCTTCCGGTAATCGTCGTTTCATTAGCCATCAAAAATTTGCCGCCACAGGAGACATAATATCCCCCCGATGCCGCTAATGAATCCATGTAGACGACAATTGGTTTCCTGGCGCGCGTCTTGACAACCGCGCTGTAGATCTCGTCCGAAGCGGTGACTTCTCCCCCCGGCGAATCGATTTCCAGCACAATGGCCTTTACGCGACTGTCCTCGCGCGCCTGTTGAAGTGCTGCGCGCAAGTCGTCCACCATCGAGTCGCTGACGTTTCCCGGGATCGACGTGCTGATCAGGCCGCGCATCGTGATAACCGCAATTTTGTCCGTGGTCGCGCGGGCACCTCTTTGAAGCAGAATCTCGCGGAACCGCGGGATTGGTTCTGGTTCTCTGGTACCGCCGACGCGCTGAAAGGCGGCGATCATCAGCACGACGTTCGCGAACAAGCTGCCGCAAAGCGCGACAAACAAAAAAATGCTTAGACAGCCCAGCCTGCGATCGGATGCCATATCAGACGAAACTGCCGGAGAACTGCCACGCACACAAGCGCTTTTCATCCTCCGCGCGATGATGCACTACCGGTTGGCTGTTCAAGCTTCGGCGAAATAGCGCAACGCTCGTAAGCTTGGCAGAAAGAAGTAGGCGCCGCCACGAACCGTCACAAATTGTGGCAGGCCGGACACTCGCCGTCGCAGCGTGCCGTCGCCAGCGATGGTGAAGTTGCCCGTAATCGGACAACCCGGTATCGATTCACGATTGCCCAGAAGTGGGTCGCTTTCTCCAGTTACGCCGGAAAACTTTGTGTTCGCGACCCATGCGTTTTGCAGGAATTCGAACTGGCGCAAGATATTGGCATTGAGGCAGAGGAAATGTAATCCGCGCGGCGACTCGTTAGGCGGCGCTGGTTCCAGCGCGTTTTCAGGCAAAAGCTCCGGGCCGTACTCCCGACCGCGCCGGAGAATGCGATGAAACCGAACGGACGACGTCAGATCGTCGTAGAACTCCTTCGGACCGAAGCCGAGCATGATGATAAGTTTTTGAAGCGTGCTAAGGCGCCGCCCCGGAAAGTCGCTGTTCCGCGGATTGGTTCGACGGACATGTGCGCCAATAGGACACCGCGCGCCAACCGAATCGCAGTCATAAGTAAATTGATTCTGCGTAAGGGCGCTCGGATCGATGCCGGGAATCGGATCGGGCTGGAGCGGTACCAAAGGATCGCCTGCTCGCGTACGGCCGACCATTTTCGCACCCAGTTGCTCAGCGTCCGCGAAATTTCCGTCAGAGTGGTCATAAAGAAACTTCCAGAAGCCACGGACGTCCTGTTCCAATTGCCGCATAACCAGATAGGTTCCGTTTCGCGCCAGATCTTTTTTCGCTGGGGCATCTTCCGCATTGAGCAATGCTGTGGTGGCACCGTCGGGCTCGAGCAAAGGCCGATCTGTTATTTTTCCATACTCATTAGGGTAACCAAGCAGGAACTCGCCCAGCGCAGCAACGTTGCTATATCCCACTTGAGTGCATGGCCTCTGCAACTGCTGCGTCCAATCGATCTCCGGCTGGCTAATGCCATCAGCAAATCCGAACGGTTCGTCGCCGTCGAGATTGCTG
>DATARG010000022.1:0-7306 GCA_036264275.1 Candidatus Udaeobacter sp.
AGCGCGAGAAACCTGAGAAGGCCGGCAAATCAAAAAAAGAAAAACAAGAACGTCATCCCGAGCCGAGCGAGGGAATTCGCAAGTAATCCTCGATGCTGATTGTGAAATTCTTCGCTGGCTAAGACTGACACGTTATTAATATGGAAAACGAATTTCGTCGTCACTACAAGGAGAGCGTCATGCCGGCGCTGCAGAAACGCCACGGCTACAAAAACGTCCATCAGATCCCAAAGGTCGAGAAAGTGGTGATTAACACTTCCGTCGGCTCGCAGTCCGATATTAAGCAAGCGCTGGAAGAAGCCAAAGCGGAACTTGCGTTGATTACCGGACAGCGGCCTATGGAGACGCTGGCGAAGAAAAGCATTTCCAATTTCAAATTGCGCAAGGATCAGGCTATCGGAGCGAAGGTCACCTTGCGCGGCGAGCGCATGTACGAGTTTCTTGAGCGTTTCATCAAGGCTGCCCTGCCGCGTATTCGCGATTTCCGCGGCGTCTCACCGCGGTGTTTCGACAATCACGGCAATTACACGCTCGGCATCTCGGATCAGTCGATTTTTCCGGAAGTGGAACTCGACAAAATCAAGCGAATATCGGATTTGATGTTACAATTGTCACCACAGCGCAAACGGACGAGGAAGCAAAATCGCTATTAAGCGAAATGGGCATGCCGTTCAGCGACCGAGCAAAGAAGCCGGCCGCGCAAGCCGCCTGATTTTTTGTATGAGCACTGTTACAGACCCTATTGCTGATTTTCTGACGCGCGTCCGCAACGGCGCGCGTGCGCAACAACCAGAGGTGCTCATTCCGTACTCCAAAATCAAAGCCGAAATTGCACGGATTTTGAAAGAGGAAGGTTACATTTCGGATTACTCTGTCGATACGAGCGCCGCGCACCCGCGAATCAAGGTCATCAATAAACTTGTGGACCGATCGAGCGCGATTGTCGGACTGCGGCGAGTCAGTCGCCCCGGGTTGCGTCGTTACGTTGGCGCGGATGAAATCCCGCGGGTGCTTGGCGGAATGGGCTTGGCGATCCTTTCTACTTCGCGAGGCGTTTTATCTGGGCGCGAAGCGAAAAAGCAAAAGCTCGGCGGCGAATTGCTGGCGTATGTCTGGTGACGATTTTACGATTAAACGAACTAAAGCTCATGTCACGAATCGGAAATAAAGCGGTTGAGATTCCCGACAAGGTTAAGGTGAACGTCGGCAACGGTGGACAGGTGTCGGTAGAAGGGCCGAAAGGAAAATTACACTGGACGCTTCCCCGCGAAATCAGGGCGAGCGTGCAAGACAACCTCGTGTCGATTGTTCGAGAGGCGGAAACGCGCAGCGCCAAAGCGTTGCACGGACTCTCGCGTAGCCTCGTGTACAATATGGTCCAGGGAGTGAGCGAAGGGTTCACCAAGCAACTGGAAATCGAAGGCGTCGGTTTCAGGGCGGCCGTCCAGGGATCGAACCTTAACTTGAGCCTCGGGTTCTCGCATCCGGTTGCGTTTCCGATTCCGAAGGACATCAAAATCACGGTGGCCGATAACACCAAGATCACCATCCAGGGCGTGGATAAAAAATTAGTGGGCCAAGTGGCAGCCGATATTCGCGGTTTTTATCCGCCGGAACCCTACAAGGGCAAAGGTGTTCGCTACGCAGGCGAGCAGATTCGTCGCAAGGAAGGCAAGACCGTTCAATAAGCATGGCGACGTTTCGTAAAGCAGCGCAGCAGCGCATTCATCGAAGGATCAGAAAGAAAGTTGCAGGCACGGCGCAACGGCCGCGACTGGCAGTCCATTTTTCTGGAAAACATATTTACGCGCAGGTGATTGATGACGATGCGGGGCGCACGATCGCCGCCGCATCAACTGCTGAGCGTTCGTTACTTGGCGAAGCTAAAGCGCATGCAAACCAGGCTGCGGCGGAACTAGTCGGGAAGGCAATCGCGGAACGCTCACTTGCAAAGAACCTGGATCGGGTTGTTTTTGACCGTGGCGGGTTCCTTTACCACGGAAAAATGAAGGCACTCGCCGATGCGGCGCGCGCGGGCGGTTTAAAGTTTTAATTCCATGAATCATCCAAGCTCAGGAAGACGATCAGACTCGCGCAGGCAAGAAAGGGCATCGACTGCAAAGGGTGACACGAGTGAGAAAGTCGTGTTTATCAATCGGTGCGCGAAAGTGGTGAAGGGCGGCCGGCGTTTCAGCTTCAGCGCCTTGATTGTTGCTGGCGACCACGATGGACGGGTCGGATACGGGTTTGGTAAAGCTAACGAAGTTTCCGAGGCTATTCGAAAAGCCTCCGAGGCGGCGCGCAAGGGCATGGAGAAAGTTTCACTAAACGAAAACACGATCCCGCACGAAGTGCTTGGCGAGTTCGACGGTGCGCGGGTGCTGCTTCGCCCTGCGTCGCCCGGAACAGGCATCATCGCAGGCGGTGGCGTGCGAGCGGTAGCGGAAGCGGCCGGCATTCGCGATGTGCTCGCAAAATCGCTTGGATCAAGCAATCATGCCAACGTTGTGAAGGCGACAATCGCCGCGCTGCGATCGCTTCGGCGGAAAGATCAAATTTTCAAACTGCGTGGGATCCCATCCCGCGATGGAAAGAGTGAAGCACATGATGCGGCTTCATAACCTGCGGCCCCGGCCGGGCTCGCGACATCGCGTCAAACGCCTTGGTTCCGGTGAAAGCTCGGGACATGGGAAAACCAGCGGGAAGGGACATAAAGGCCAAAAGGCGCGCTCGGGTGGAAGCATCCGGCTCGGCTTCGAAGGCGGACAAATGCCGCTGATTCGACGATTGCCGAAGCGTGGATTCAATAACGCAGCGTTTCACAAACATTACGCTGTTGTGAACCTAAGCGATCTTAATGCATTTAAGGCCGGCACAGTTGTAAACGAACAGTTACTGCGTGAATCGAATCTGGTCCGAGGTCATTTTGCCGGGATTAAAATCCTTGGCGACGGCGAGTTGAAGTACGACCTCAAGGTGCAAGTCGACAAAATCAGTGCGACCGCGCGCGAAAAAATTGAAAAGGCCGGCGGAACCGTCACGCTGCGTGAAGCAGGCACGGTTGGGAAAATTGAAGGAGACGTTGCTTCGGAAGCGGAGCCAGACGTCGCGGTAGCGAAAGCCAAGCCGCGGGCTAAGAAAACGAAATCGCGCAAGACGAAAAGCGAATGATTTCGGCGTTCCTAAATAGCGTCAAGATACCAGAGCTACGCCGGCGCATTTTGTTTACGCTGGCCGTCATTGTGATTGTGCGCTTGGGCGCTGCGATCACGACGCCGGGTGTGAACCAGGGCGTATTGCAGGAATGGTTTCGCACTTCGCTCACGCAGCGCACTGGAGGCGGTCTGGCAGCGCTGTTCAATTTGTTCAGCGGCGGCGCTTTGGAGAACTGTGCGGTCTTTTCTCTCGGGATCATGCCGTACATCAGCGCGTCGATCATGATGCAGCTGCTGACTGCGGTGATTCCACAACTCGGCAGGCTGGCGCGTGAAGATGGCGGTCGTCAGAAGATCATGCAGTTGACGCGTTACACGACCCTCGTGCTCTGCATTTTCCAGGGTTACCTACTGGCGCTCTCCTTTCAGCACCCAGAGTCGTATCACACCATGTTGCCGGGAATTACTGACACAATCAGGCAGCTCGGCGTTCCGCTGGTAGGCGATCTTGGATGGAAATTCCGAATCGTCACGGTGGTTTCCCTGACGACTGGAACGTTGGTCTTAATGTGGTTAGGCGATCAAATCACCGAGCGAGGCATCGGCAACGGCATCTCTCTCATTATCACGATCGGAATTGTCGCTCGACTGCCCGCTGCGCTGGTGCAGGCATGGAAGACCTTTGTTCCATCGGGGCAAGGAACTAGTCAGGTGAACCCGATGGTGCTGGTGCTGCTTGTGTTGGTGCTCATTTTTGTCATTGCCGCCACAATCGCGATTACGCAGGGCGTCCGGAAAATTACTGTTCAGTACGCAAAGCGAGTGGTGGGGCGGAAAATGTACGGCGGCCAAACGCAATATATGCCTTTGAAGGTAAATTACGCCGGGGTCATGCCGATCATCTTTGCCTGGGCCTTGCTACTATTCCCCGCGACGATCGTGAGCTACGGGTTCAAGAACAGTCCCACTGCGAATCGCATCGCTGCGGAGCTTTCGACCGGATGGCCGCATTACGTCGCTCTTGCCGCAATGATTTTTTTCTTCAGCTACTTCTGGGTCGCCACGCAGTTTCAACCCACGCAAATCGCGGACGATTTGAAAAAATATGGAGGTTACATTCCTGGAGTCCGGCCAGGCAAACCGACTGCCGACTTCCTCGATTACACCATGACGCGCCTGACTTTTGCCGGCGCAATCTTTTTGACGTTGATCGCTGTGTTCCCTAGTCTGCTCAGCCAATGGTTGAATGTGCCGGTGATCACAGCGCAGTTCTTCGGGGGAACAAGCTTGTTGATTATTGTAGGTGTCATGCTCGATACCATGCGGCAAGTGGAAACGCATTTGATTCAGCGGCATTACGACGGGTTTTTGCGTAAGGGAAAAATCCGCGGGCGCTCGTTTGATCGCGCGGCTTACGCGCGCGGGGAAGCGGTGGGCAGTGGCACTCTGATCTGGTTTGGTGTGGGTATTGCAGTGCTCGTGATCGCCGGGGTCGCAATCTTTCTTTACGGGCGATAGGTGAAAAGGCGGCTTGTTCTTCTCGGCCCGCCCGGTTCCGGCAAAGGAACTCAGGCGGAAATGATTACGCGGCACTTCGGGATTCCCGTAACCTCCCCCGGGGCGATTCTGCGGCGAGAACGCGATTTAGGAACACCGCTGGGGCAGGAGACCGCCGAAGTGCTCCGGAGCGGCGGGCTGGTCTCGGACAAAATCATTATCGAACTAATCGAGGACTGGTTGCGCTTGCACGGTGGCCACGGATTCGTGTTCGACGGATTTCCCAGAACATTGCCGCAAGCTGAAAGCTTGATGTCGATGTTGACGAAGTTACGCACAGCGCTGGATCTGGCGATCTGGCTGGAGGTATCGGAGGAAACTGTGCGCGACCGGATCACCGGGCGGCTTCAATGCGGGGAGTGCGGCTTTACGACCAGTTCATCGAGTGCACAGTTCGCCAACCGTCCTGTATGTCCATATTGCGACGGCCGATTAGAGCGCCGGAATGATGATGATATGGGCGTCCTGCAAACACGTTTGCAAGAGTTCCGCACAAAGACCGAACCGCTGGGAGCTTTTTATGAAAAACTGTCGATTTTGCATCGTATCGACGGAAACCGAGACCGCGATGGGGTCTTTGCCGATATCTCAAAATTGATTGAGGGCAAGATCGCGAAATGATTCCGATTAAGAACGACCGGGAAATCGAGAAAATGCGACAGGCATGCCGCACGGCAAGCGACATCCTCCACCGAGTCAGCGATTTGATTCGCCCTGGAATTACAACGAAGGAAGTAGATCAGGCGGCTGCGGATTTCATGAGTGAAGCCGGCGTGAAAAGCGCTTTTCTGGGTTACCGGCTGGGACATCGCGTTTTTCCCGGGAACATTTGCATCTCGCTAAATGACGAAGTGGTCCACGGTATCGGCAGCCAGCGGCGCATTCAGTATGGCGATGTAGTGAAGCTGGACATCGGCATTATTCAGGATGGTTGGGTTGGTGATAATGCCACAACTGTTCCCGTTGGAATCATCGATGAGCGTACGGACGAGTTGCTCCGTGCGACCGAAAATGCGCTCGCACGCGCCATCTGCGTTGCCCATGAAGGCCGGCGTGTGGGCGATATCTGCGCCGAAATTGAGGATGAAGCGCGCCGGCATGGTTTTTCCGTCGTGCGCGAATTCGTGGGGCACGGCGTGGGACGCAAAATGCACGAAGAGCCTCAGATTCCCAATTACGGCAAACGCGGTAGCGGGCCAAAATTGAAGGCGGGAATGACGCTCGCGATTGAGCCGATGATTAATATCGGCACGTCTGATGTGCGATTGCTCGACGATGGCTGGACAGTGTGCACAGCCGATGGCCTGCCGTCGGCCCACTTCGAACACACGGTTCTGATTACGAAGGACGATCCCGAAATTCTGACATGGCGCGTAAAGACGCAGTTGAGGTAGAGGGCACCGTCGTCGAATTGCTGCCTAACACCATGTTTCCGGTCGACATTCCTGAGCGCCAGCGCGTGTTGGCACATATCTCCGGCAAAATGCGGCTGCATTTCATTCGCATCTTGCCAGAAGACAAAGTTATGCTAGAGATTTCACCTTACGATTTGTCGAGAGGGCGAATTATTTATCGCCAAAAATGACAACCCGGCGGGCGGCCGCGGTTTTCGGTTTCGCGAATTATGAAAGTACGACCATCAGTAAAGAGACTTTGTGCGAGTTGCAGGATTGTGAAGCGCAAGAACGTGGTGCGCGTGATCTGCAAAAACCCGCGTCACAAGCAACGCCAGGGCTGATTACTAGGGTCGTGGAGTATTAATTTATGCCAAGATTACTCGGAGTTGAAATTCCTGCAGACAAGCGCGTCGAGGTATCTCTCACGTACATCTACGGAATTGGTTTTAGTACGGCGAGGCGCATTCTTGAGCAGACAAATATCGACCCAAACATCCGGGCGAAAAATCTTACGCCGCAGCAGTTGAATGAGATCATTCACGCTATCACGAACAACAAGATCAAAATCGAAGGCGACCTGCGCCGCGACGTACAAGGAAATTTGAAACGTCTGCAGGCGATCAATTCTTATCGCGGCATCCGTCACCGCAAAGGTTTACCCGTGCGCGGTCAACGCACTTCAACAAATGCGCGGACACGCAAAGGACCTCGCAAGACAGTCGGTGTAATTCGGAATCCGGACGCGAAAGCCGGCAAAGTTTAAGCATATGGCGGAAGAAACGAATCCAGCAAATCCGGAGGAACCAAAAGCGCAAGGCGAAGCCGCTGAAAAGCAACCGGTCGCGCAGGAGGCAGCTCCAAAAGCGGAAGAAACGCCTAAACGCCCGGTGGCAAAGAAGACGGCGAAGCCAAAGAAAGAACAGCCTGCGCCTGCAGCCGGAGCGCCCGAAAACCTTTCCCTATCAACCGAAGAGGTTGACAAACCGAAGATCGTCAAGGCGAAAGGGAGCAAGAACGTTCATTCAGGGGTTGCACACGTTCTCGCCACGTTCAACAACACTATCGTCACGATAACTGATCTGAAGGGCAACGTGATCGGGTGGTCGAGCGCTGGCAAGGTTGGCTTCAAGGGTTCGCGCAAAAGCACCGCTTACGCGGCCCAAATGGTGGCCCAGGATGCCTCGCGCCAGGCAATGG
>DATARG010000075.1:0-10016 GCA_036264275.1 Candidatus Udaeobacter sp.
GCGTTGACCCTGCAGTAGAGCAGGGGACGGTAAATGTCGAAGTCGCGTTCGACGAGGCGTTGCCGAAAGGCGCGCGTCCAGATCTCAGCGTCGATGGAACGATCGAGCTCGAGCATCTGGATGACGTCATTTACGTTGGCCGTCCGGCATTTGGGCAGGAAAACAACACCGTCGGTATGTTCAAAATCGTTGGCGGCACTTCCGAAGCTATGCGGACTCCGGTCAAGCTGGGTAAGAGCTCCGTTAACACGATCCAAATCTTAGACGGCCTCCAACCTGGCGATCAGGTCATCCTTTCTGATACCAGCGCCTGGGATGCGCACGATCGAATTCGACTGAATTGAGCTCTGATTTCTGAATCTGATTTCCGATTTGAAACAATCAAAGCAACATGAACATGAAATCGACTGAACTAACTGCAGAGGAATCAACTAACGAGTTCGACGGAAACGGTTTTGCTCCGCTGATCCGGCTCGCCGCTGTGACCAAAGTGTTTCTTACTGACGAAGTAGAGACACACGCGCTCTCCGGAATTCATCTCGACATTCGTGAGGGCGAATATTGTTCCATTGCCGGACCATCAGGCTGTGGGAAGACGACGCTACTTTCGATTCTCGGATTGCTGGATACGCCTTCCGACGGCAGTTACGCCCTGAAAGGTCACGAAGTCGCGAATCTTTCGTTCGCGGAGCGTGCGCGCGTCCGCAATCGCGAAATCGGTTTCATCTTCCAAAGTTTCAATTTGATCGGCGACCTCACGGTTTTCGAAAACGTCGAATTGCCGCTCACGTATCGCGGCACCAGTGCCGCTGATCGCAAAGCGCTGGTGACCGAAGCATTGGAACGCGTGGGCATGGCACATCGTGCGAAACACCTGCCGAGTCAGCTTTCCGGCGGGCAACAGCAGCGCGTCGCAGTTGCTCGCGCGCTTGCCGGCAGACCGGCGATTCTGCTTGCAGACGAGCCGACCGGTAACCTCGACTCTCACAACGGCGAGGCAGTTATGCATCTGCTCCGTGAACTGCATCAGGGTGGCGCCACGATTTGCATGGTTACGCATGACGATCGTTTTGCTCAACACGCAGATCGCACCGTGCATTTGTTCGATGGTCGCATCGTAGAGGACCGCATGGCCGCATAACATTCGAACCTCCAAACGAAGCGAAAATGCAGACGTTTTTTCAAGACCTTCGCTTCGGGTTTCGAATGCTTCGCCGCAGTCCTGGCTTTTCCATACTGATTATCCTTTGCCTGACGTTGGGGATTGGTACCAACGCGGCCGTGTTCAGTTGGATCGAAGGAATTCTGATTCGGCCGTATCCGCTGGTGCCGCATCAGGACCGCATGTTTGCGCTTGGCGGAACGACGCGTGGAGTGGCAAACGGCAATTCTCTTTCTTATCCCGATTTTCTTGATTTTGAGAAAAACTCAACCCTGTTTGAATCGTTCATTGTCGATAAGATTACCGGCACATCGCTTAGTGTCGGCGATCGAGCCGAGCGCGCGTCGGCGGGAATTGTGTCGGCTAATTATTTCGATGCGCTTGGGATAAAACCGATTCTTGGGCGCGGCTTCCGACCTGAAGAAGGTCAAGGGCGCAACGCGCATCCGGTGGTGGTGATCAGCTACCGAACGTGGAAAGATCGTTACGGCGGCGATCCAAACATCATCGGCAAGACGCAGTACCTGGATGGCGTGCAGCATACAATCATCGGCGTCGCCCCTGAGAAATTTCACGGCACCTTTGTCGGCTACTCGTTCAACTTTTGGGTGCCGCTTTCGATGCAGGAGACATTCGATTCGACCGGCTACCATCTGGAAGACCGCGGTGCGCGTTGGATCGAAGGTTACGCGTTTCTGAAACCGGGCGTCACTCGCCAGCAAGCCCAGGCTGAACTGGACTCGATCGCGCAGCGATTGGAAAAGGATTTTCCGGAAACGAACCGCGGTCACGGCATTCAACTTCTGCCGTTGTGGAAAACCCCATTCAACGGCGCGAGCGCCATGAACCAAACACTCGGGATTACGATGGCTGTGGTCTTCCTGGTGTTGCTCATTGCATGCGCGAACGTGAGCAATCTCTTACTTGCTCGATCGCTGTTGCGCCGACACGAAATGACCATGCGCCTCGCGCTTGGCGCGGGTCGGCGACGCTTGATTAGGCAACTTCTCACTGAAGGTGTGTTGTTATCACTGATCGCTACGATAGGCGGAATTGCTGTCGCGTACTGGTGTCGAAACGCGCTTGTACTGAGTTTTCCCAAACCTACGACAGGGATCGTCATTGATTATTCGGGTCAAATTGATTGGCGCGTGCTGATGGTCAGTGCGGGAATTTGCATTTTGGCGACCCTGATTTTTGCGCTCGTGCCGGCGATCCAGGCGAGTCACGTCGATCTTTCCGGCGCACTGAAGAGCGAGGCCGGCGGCGTACTCGCCGGAAGCAATCGGTCGCGGCTGCGTTCTGCGCTGGTGCTCGTCCAAGTCTCACTCAGTTTTGTTTTGGTCGCTGGAACCGGCTTGCTTTTGCAAAGCCTGAATAAAATGCGAAACGCCAGTCCAGGCTTCTCCACGGAGGTCGTCGCAACTGGTGTGGATCTGTTTTCGGCCGGATATGATCTTGAGCGGGCCAAGATTTTTCACACTCAGTTGCTGGACGGCGTGCGCACACTACCGGGCGTCGAATCGGCCAGTCTCACGCGTGTGATTCCGTTCACCTACACGCCGTATTCTACCGCGCCAATCGAGGTCGATGGCTACCAACCACCGCCTAACGAACAACCGACAGCCGATTACAATCAGGTCGCGGAAGAATACTTCACAACAATTGGTATTCTGATTGTTTCCGGCCGTGAGTTTCTTCGAACGGACGACGAAAATGCGCCACCGGTGGCGATCATTAATGAAACGATGGCCGGGAAGTATTGGCCGGGAAAAAACGCGCTTGGGGAACGACTGAAAGTCAAAGACAAGTGGATGCAGGTCGTCGGCATTGCGAAAAATGCAAATTACGAAACAAAACGCGAGCCTGCGAAACCGTTCTTTTATGTGCCGCTGCGACAGAATTTTGCCATCCAGAATAATTTGGTGATTCGAACCCGCCAAACACCCGGCGCGGTTCTGAATGCGCTGGCACCTGCGGTGCAGGGGTTGGACGCGAACCTGGCGCCGTTGCGCGCTTATCGATTAGGCGAGCAGGTCGATCGAATGGGCTACAGCGAGCGGCTTGCTGTGACGCTTGTCGCACTCTTCGGCGCAATGGCGCTTTTCCTGGCGATAATCGGCCTGTACGCGGTGATGTCGTATTCTGTTTCACAAGGCACGCGTGAGCTCGGATTGCGAATGGCGCTCGGTGCCGGGGTGAAAGATCTTTTGGGAATGGTCCTGTCACACGGACTTCGACTGATGGCAGCCGGTATTGTTGTCGGGTCCATAGCAGCAGTGGTTCTCACGCGTTTGATGGCCAACTTGCTTTACAAAGTGAGTCCGAGCGATCCGGTCGCGTTTGGATCGGCGCTTCTCGTGATCATCGTCGCCTCGTTAGTCGCGTGTTTTTTGCCGGCATGGCGCGCCACACGCATCGATCCCGTCAAAGCGTTACGTGAACAGTGATGAACTAACAGCTACTGGCCATGCTTAAAGAGATTCGATGCGCGCTGCGACAATTACTGAAACAACCGGCATTTACCGCAATAGCGGTTGTCACCATTGCACTCGCCATTGGCGCGACGACTGCCGTTCTAAGCTTAGTCAATGGCCTGCTGGTTCGTCCATTGCCTTATCACGATTCGCAGCAACTGGTCCTGTTGCTTCAGCATTTCAAATCGCAAAATCTTGAGCGGATTCCGGTTTCACCGCCGGAGTTCAAAGATTATGAAACACGCGCGCACAGTTTTGAAAAGCTAGGCGCATTCGGCTACACGAATTTCAATCTCGCCAGCGAAGATCGACCGGAGCGGATCGCCGGCGCGGCTGTCACTGCAGGCGTGCTGCCATTGCTCGGTGTTTCGCCGATCAAAGGCCGATTTTTCCAACCGGAAGAATGTACTCTCGGCCGCGACGACGTCGTGATGATCAGTGCGCGACTTTGGCGACGTCGTTTCAATAGCGATCCGCAGATCGTCGGGACGAAGGTTCTCCTGGATGGCAAAAATTTCACCGTTGTGGGCGTAATGCCCTCAGGGTTCGAATTTCCGCTTCAGCTTTTTAATCTCGGTAACGGCGGCAGTTTCGGCGGCCGCGCAGAAATTTGGAAGCCACTCGCATTCACCGATGAGCAGATGAAAGCGCGTTCCAATCGGGGTTTTTGGATTGTCGGACGCCTGGCGCCGGGAACCTCAGCCGCGCAAGCGCAAGCGGAAATCGAGACGATCAATGCGCAAATGCGGCGCGAGCACGCCGACAATTATTCCCAGGATAACAGTTTTGGCGGCGACGTGTTGCTACTGCAGGAGCTGGCCGTCGCGGGGATGCGTCCGGCCCTTTTCATTCTCCTTGGCGCTGTCTTTCTCGTCCTGCTGATCGCATGCGCAAATCTCACCACGATGTTGCTTGCGCGCGCGGCTGCGCGCGAACGCGAGATTGCAATTCGTGTGGCGCTCGGCGCGGGTCGGATGCGGCTATTAAAACAAGTATTCACTGAAAGCGTGCTGCTGGCGCTGATCGGCGGCGCGGCTGGCGTTCTTCTCGCGTTGTGGGGAGTCGAGCTGTTGAAAACAATTGGTGCGCAAACCGTGCCTAGGCTGCACGAAGTAAGTGTCGATCTCGTTGTATTGGGGATAACGCTCGCAATTTGCGTCGGCACGGGAATTATCTTTGGTCTTGCTCCTGGTTTGGCCAGCTCGCGGCCGGAACTCACTGAGGCACTGAAGGAAGGCGGCCGAAGTTCGACCGAAGGCACGCGGCGCAATCGCTTGCGCAACGGACTGGTCGTCGCCGAAGTCGCGCTCGCACTGGTGCTGCTCAGCGGCGCGGGGCTTCTCATTAAAAGTTTCGCGCGCCTGCAAAACGTGAATCCTGGTTTCAATCCGCGTAACGCACTGACGTTCGAGATTTCGCTGCCTAAGATGCAATATCCGGACGATTCATCGATCATCCGCTTCGATAACGAGGCGCAACGTCGAATCGCTGCGTTGCCAGGGGTGCAAGCTGCGGGATTCAGCACGATCCTGCCGCTAGCGGGGACGAACAGCGATTCGTCTTTTGCGATTGAAGGACGCCCTTCAGATAAGAACAGCCCGAACCCTGATGAAGAACTGCGCGAGGTCTCTCCAGATTATTTTCGCGCGCTCGGTGTGCCGTTGATTAGAGGCCGATTCTTTACCGATGCGGACAAGGCCGATGCGCCGCTTGTCATCATCGTTAATCAGACGTTCGCGAAGAAGTTCTGGCCTAACGACGACGCGCTGGGCAAACGGATTGTGATGGGCAGCATATCCGAAGATCCAAAGTGGATAACCATCGTGGGAATTGTCGGTGACATACGCCATTTCGGATTGGATATCGATCCCAAGCCGGAGATGTACGTCCCCTTCGCTCAAAGCGCATATTTCACGGCAATTTACGTAGTCAGGAGTAATCAGGATCCGCAAATTTTGCTTGCGGCGATCCGGCGCGAAATCCAGACGATCGATTCTGCAGTCCCGCTCGCGAATGTCCGAAGTTTCGAGAATCTGATTGGTGACTCGGTTGCCCCACGACGTTTGTCCGTCGTATTGCTCGGAGTGTTTGCCGGCGTCGCGGTGTTGCTTGCAAGCGTCGGGATTTACGGCGTGATGTCGTTTCTCGTCGTTCAACGCACGCACGAGATCGGCGTTCGAATGGCGCTCGGCGCGCAACGAAGTGACGTCATGAAACTGGTTCTCGTCCGCTCGCTCAAGCTGATTTCAGCCGGGACACTCATCGGCCTCATCGTTGCCGTAATGAGCACCCACACGTTGCGAGCGTTGCTTTACAGCGTCAGCGCATTCGACGCCACGACCTTTGCGGTTGTGACAATTCTACTAGGGGTCGTTGCGTTGGCGGCAAGTTATCTGCCGGCGAGACGCGCAACCAAGGCCGACCCAATGGTTGTGCTCGGTCACAACGCATAATCATGAACTCGAAAGTCTTCTGGATCCTCCTCGGTTGTGCGGCCGTTTCCGCGTTTTCCGCTGAGCAAACCGAGAACTCGAAGGCCCTCACGCAAATGAAAGCGCTGATCGGAAATTGGAGCGGCACGTTTCAATGGACCGGCGGACGTAACGATAGCGGCTCGATGAACGCGACGTATTACGTCACAGGCAACGGCTCCGCCGTGGTGGAAAATCTGATGAACGAGAGCACGCCGGTAATGACCAGCGTCTATCACCTGGATGGTCGGGATTTGCGCATGACACACTTTTGCGGCGCCCAAAATCAGCCAAGACTGAAGGCGCGCCGTATTGATCTGGATCATGGCGCTATCGATTTTGACTTCGTTGATGCGACGAATCTTCGATCACCTGATGCGCCCCACGTGCACGGCTTGGAGATCCGCCTGATCGATACAAATCACTTAACCCTGACCTTCCTGTTTCGAAGCGGTTCGATTGAAAGCCGTGAAGAAATTAATTTGAAACGCACTGAAGCGAAGCCCTCCTAAAAAGCTCATTATGATCAAGCTCCGAAATCTCAAACACCGCTATCTGTTGCTCGCCAGTTACACCCCAGTTCGTCGCGCCACCCGCACCGATCCGCTGATCGCGCTCAGCCATAACCCCTCACTATGATTTGCGATTTCAAATTTGCCTTTCGTCAGCTGTTCAAGACGCCGGGATTTACAATTGCGGCGGCAACCGTGCTGGCACTCGGGATCGGCGTGAACACGGCTGTATTCGGCCTGATAAACACCCTTTTCTTTGCTCCTCCCTCTTACGCCAAGCCGCACGAAATGGTGCAGCTTTTTTCTCAGGACAAAAAGGATCCGAAGAAATTCCGAGGGTTTTCTTATCCCACGTATCTCGACATTCGCGAGCAGAACACGGTGTTCAGCGACGTAATGGGTTTCAATGTAGCATTTGTCGGCTTGGGTCAGAAGGGCGATACGCGGCGTGCGTTCTCGGCCATCGTCACCTCGAATTATTTTTCTGTCCTCGGCGTTCCGTTGGCGCGTGGCCGTGCATTCTTACCCGAAGAGGAAACGCCCGGTCACAGGGCGCCGGTCGCGATCGTGAGTTACAGTTATTGGCAGAAGCACGACTTCGATCCAAACGTGCTCGGTTCGCAATTACTGGTTAACGGCAGCCAATTCACGATCGTAGGAGTTACCCCGAAGGGTTTCGTCGGCACGATGCAAATTCTTTCGCCGGAAGTCTGGTTACCGATGAGTGTTTACGATCAGGTCGCCAATGATTTCCTGTCGGAAGATAAGAACACGATTGACGATCGAAAGGGAACGCAAGTACGCATCATGGGCCGGTTTAAGCCCGGGATGACTGCAGCCGCGGCCGAGCCAGCGCTTAAAGGCCTCGCTGCCAATTTGGAAAAGGCCTATCCAGTCGAGCAGAAGAATCAAATCTTCATCACGGGACCGGTGTCGCGTAATTCGATAAGTAATAATCCTTCAGCCGAAAGCGGCATGAAACTAATCGCGCCATTGCTGCTTGGGATGGCCGTAGTGGTGTTGCTGGTTGCGTGCCTGAACCTGGCTAACATGCTGCTCGCACGCGGGACGGCGCGCCGCAAGGAAATCGCGATCCGTCTCGCGCTCGGTGGCAACCGTTGGCGCATTGTTCGCCAGCTTCTTACCGAAGGGTTCGCACTGGCTCTGCTCGGTGGTGCAGGTGGACTCGTTCTTGGACTCTGGTCGTCTGATCTTCTGGTGGCTTCAATGCGAAAGTTAATGCCACTCGACATTATATGGTCCGCTGGGCCGAACCCCGCAGTCTTGGCGGCGACGTTCGGATTTTGTCTGCTCGGCACGCTTCTCTTTGCACTCGGGCCGGCTTTGAAGATTTCGCGCAACGCAGTGGTCGCTGACCTGAAGGAGCATGCCGGGGAAGATGTGGAGCACCGGCGCTGGAAATTCCTACCACGTCACCCACTCGTGGTCGTGCAAATCGCCTTCTCACTCGCGCTCATCACCGCTGCTGCGTTGTTCATTCGTGGTGCACACAAAGCAGCCTCGGTCGATACCGGATTACGTCCCGGCGCAAGCTACATTCTCGAAGTCGATGCGAGCTTGGCTGGTTACGAACCAAAACGCGCGCAGGAGCTTTATGGCGTCTTGAATGAGAGATTAGCGGCGCTGCCAGGCGTGGAGCACGTGAGCATCTCTTCGATAGTTCCGTTTGGGATGTTTGAGGTTACCAGAAAAGTGCAACGCGCCGGGTTCTCTGTCGTCGCCGATGCTAAACCGGCAACCGCCGCAGAAGGTCTTGCCTTTGAGGTGGCCTGGAACAGCGTCGGTGCAGATTATTTTTCAACCGTTGGACTGCCGGTGGTTCGGGGTCGCGCGTTCACAGAATCGGAGGCCACCAAGCCGGGTCCCAAGGTCGCGATTATTGACGAAGTTTTGGCAAAGAAGCTGTGGCCCGACGGTGATGCATTGGGACAACGCATTCAATATGCGGGCAGAAACGCGCCCTCGGCCCAAGGCGAGAATGCCCACGTGGGAGGGAGCGCGGATATGGGTGAAGAGGAAAAGCAAGGAGATACGTTTGAAATAGTCGGCATCGTGCCGGCTACGCGCCATGCGCTTTTCGAAAAGGAAGAACCGATAGGGGGAATTTACCTGCCGTTTGCACGTGGGTTCCAAAATGACGTCTTCTTTTTTATTCGGTTTCATTCGCTGGCGTCCGGAAATGAAACCGCCACGGCCGATCTGCTGCGACGCACGGTGCGCGATGTCGATTCATCAATCCCAATCCTTTCGCTGAGGACTTTCGCGCAGCATCTTGATTCGAACCTGGACCTCTGGCTCGTTCGCGCAGGGGCGGCGTTGTTCTCAGTCTTTGGCACCCTCGCGCTCGGCCTCGCTGTTGTTGGTCTTTACGGAATCAAAGCTTACTCAGTTGCTCGTCGCACCCGCGAGATCGGAATCCGGATGGCTCTGGGTGCTCAGGCCGGAACGGTCTTGCGAATGATTATGCGGGAAGGTTCCACGATGCTGTTCTGTGGAGTAACCATTGGCCTCCTGCTTTCGATCGCCACCGCAAAAATTCTGAGTGGAATTCTTTACGGAGTTCGTGCGCTCGATCCCGTCGCATTCATCCTCGCTACACTGGTAATGACTGCCGCCGCCCTCATTGCCACGTGGTTGCCCGCGAGACGCGCCACCCGGGTCAATCCACTCCAAGCATTACGTGCCGAGTAAATTTATGATCAAACTTAAAAGCCTCGAACGCAGATATCCCTTGGGAAAGGAAAAATTTTTCTACGTCCTTCGCGATATCAATCTGAACATCGCTGAAGGCGAATTTGTTTCGATTATGGGGCCATCTGGCGCTGGTAAATCGACGCTGCTGCACATTCTCGGAATGCACGATCACGGTTGGGAGGGTGAATACGCTCTCGGCGAAACGGCGGTGCACCATTTGAAGCCGAAAGAGCGCGCCACGCTTCGGAACGAACAGATCGGCTTCGTGTTTCAGCAGTATCATTTGCTCGACGATTTGACGGTTTACGAAAACCTCGAGATCCCGCTTTCGTATCGCCATTACAGCAAAAGCGAACGCGCCGCACTGGTGGCGGACGCGTTGGATCGCTTTCAGATCGTTGGGAAAAAGGATTTGTATCCGCGTCAGTTATCTGGCGGACAACAGCAACTCGTAGGTGTTGCCCGGGCAATCATTGCTGAGCCCAAGCTTCTGCTTGCCGATGAACCAACGGGAAACCTTCACTCCAGTCAGGGTGAAGAAATCATGGAGCTGTTTCGCAAGCTCAATGAGGAAGGCATGACCATCGTGCAAGTCACACACTCGGATAAAAGCGCTTCATACGGGAAACGCGTCATTCAGCTGCGCGATGGATGGATCGTTAACAAATAGCGGGAGAAA
>DATARG010000193.1:0-18067 GCA_036264275.1 Candidatus Udaeobacter sp.
GGATCCAACAAAGTTCGCGTGATCGACGGACTGTCAATCGCGCAAGCCGGTAAAAAGAGATCACGAGAGAAACGCTACCAATTGAGAGAGATTGGGTTAAATGTAAGAGGAGGCGATTATGAAAACTAAATCGTTATGGATCGCAGTTCTCGCGAGCGCGGCGCTGAATGCTCAAGCACAAGTAGGAACCGTTCACGCCACACGCGGAGGCATACACGCGGGCGCCGTTGCGCGCGCCGCCCCGGCTGTTCACGCGCCGGCACGTGCCGGCGGATTCTCATCAATGCATTCCATGCCGCCTCGTAGCTTCGGCGGCAGGATGATTTATCCCGGCCGACGCTATTCGTCATTCGCGACGCATTCGTCCCGGCCGCTAATACTTGCCCGCCCAAATATCAATCCGAACCGGGTAACGTACACCCGGTCGGGTCCATTTACTGCGGCAACCATTAGACAACCCAATCAAACTAATCGTTTCCCGCCATTCGCGAATTACAGAAATCGAGCGGCGACAAACGCGTGGAACCAGCCAAATACCCACAGCCAATTTCGAAATGGAAAGAACAATCTTCGTCCTGATTGGCAAAAACACGTGTTCGCACGAGGTTCGGGGAATTGGCATCGTGGCTGGGACCGTCATACCGACCATTGGTGGAACGGTCATCGCTGCCGTTTCATTAATGGGACATGGGTAATCTTTAATGTCGGATTCGACCCGGGATGGCCATACTTTCCGAACGATTACTACGGGTACGGTTTACCCTACTATGGATACGATAATGGATACGACGTCCCGTATTCCTATGATTACCAACCGAACTACTACGATTCGGGCGACTACCAGGGCCAAATGTATTACGATCCAAGCACCTATCCCGATCAGTCTCAGGGTTATTACGATTCCAGCGTTTATCAGAGCCAGGTGTACGACGATCCGAATAGCTACAGCGATCAATCGCAATCAAACTACTCCATTGTTGTCGCAGCACAGGAGCGACTCGCGCGTGAAGGCTATTATCACGGCGAAAGTGACGGCACGCTTACCCCTGAAATGCAGAAAGCGATCGGGCGTTATCAAATTACCAACGGGTTGCGCGCCACTGGCTATCTCGATGTAGACACCCTCGCGGTGATGGGATTACAAGAAGGCACGAGTTACTAAGGGCGAAACCTAGCGAAGTGATCCTGACAAAAGCCTGGAGGCTCTGTGATGCCGCCGTTCACTATCAGCCATCTGCGAGAGGACCTGGTCTGAAATCATGAACCTATCCGTTCGAAATCAAATGATCTTCATCATCTTTCCGTTGCGGCTGCTCTTCAATACCGTGCTGGTCCAATAATTCCCCTGGATGACTGCCGCATATGGATTCCGATTGGCTTGTTCGTGTTGAGCCAGATAACGCGAGAATCTCCAACAGGATCTCTACAAGCCGCTCCGGTGGCTTGGGTGGCAGGCTCATCTATATTAGAGACGCCGCCGATTTGAAATTGTGTCTACTGCTTCGCTTTTTTTGAAGTAAGGAATTCGGTCGTCAGGGGCGGGTCATTTCCAACCCCGCGGGCATCGGACGTTTGCGCGATTGCAGGAAAGCCGTCAGTTGCCTGAGCTCATTCGGGTTTATTGAATTCCCGTAAGCAGGCATGTTTACGCCGCCGTTTACGATTCGGATAACTATGTCGTTCTCAGAAAGCTTGTCGCCGATGTATGTCAGATCTGGACCGCGGCGACCGCCATTGCCGCTGATAAGGTGGCAATTAAGACATCCTTTGGTCTGAAAAACTCTTGCGCCCTCGAATATGGGTCCGTAGGTCGCGCCAATGATTTTTTCCGTCAGCGGTGGCGGATCGAAGTTTGGCGACCAAGGCGAGTTCGCGCCGACGATCCAGAGCGAACCGATCATGATTACGCTCAATAGCACCACCGCAATCGACCATGGCCGACGCGATGGCGCACGTTCGCCTCGGTTGTTGAGTATCGGCGCCGCCAACAACAGGATGCCGATCACTACCGGCCCGAGAATCATCAGGTAGCCTTCGAGCTCGCGAGGAATCAGCGCCAGCAAAGCGAAGTACCAAAGTAAATACCAGTCAGGTCGCGGATCTGCGTGGAGGATGCTCGGGTCGGGCGGCTTATCGAGTACGGGTGGTCCGACAAAATATGCTAGCAAGGCGATGACGATGATCAGCCCGGTGCCGAACACAAAATCGCGCCATGCTCCATCAGGCCAGAACGGGTGGCCGGTTTTGCGCATTAATTCTTCATATTCCCGCCGGTACGTTGTTGGATCGACTTCTTCTCCGGCTGTCGGCGGTTCGGCAATACCGTGGCGCAGCACCAGCATCAAATGGATTCCAATAAAGACAAACATCAGCTCCGGCATGATGAAAACGTGAATGGCGAAAAAGCGGCTTAGCGTTGCGCCTCCGATCGTCGTGCCGCCGAGAATGAATTGCGCCAGAAAATTGCCGATCAATGGTACGCGGCCAGCCTGTTCAGCAGCGACTACCACAGACCAGGCAGCAGTTTGGTCCCAGCGCAACAATTGCCCCGTGAATCCCATCACCAGCGTGAAACCAACGAGCAACACGCCGGTGGTCCAGTTCATTTCGCGCGGGAATTTGTAGGAGCCGAACAAGAATGTTTGCGCCATATGCGCGCCAACCATCAGCACCATGGCCGAGGCACCGAAGTAATGCATCCCGCGAAGGAAACTCCCGAAGGGCGCCTGGTTCGTGATGAATTGCAGTGTCTCGTAAGCTTGGGAGGCCGACGATGTGTACGAAAACGCGAGTGCTACGCCCGTGACCACCTGCACGATAAACGCCAGCATCGTTGCGCTGCCGAAGACGTACCACCAGCGCGCATCACGCGGCACGAGATGTTTCAAGCTCGGGCCAATCAGCGCCGAAATCCCGAACCGATCATCAAGCCACCGCCACGTGCCGGCAAGAAACCGCTTCATAACTTCGTGGTGGTGGTAATTGGAATGGCCATCGTTTTGATTTGCACCTGACCATTGGCGGTCCGCACGTCGTAACGGATCAACGGCTTTGGAGGGGGACCTGCTGCGACCGTGCCATCTGAATAATAAACACCACCGTGACAGGGGCACATAAATAAACCCGCATCGGCGAGCCAGCGCACCGGACAGCCGAGGTGTGTGCAGTTGACAGAGAACGCGATAAATTCACCCTCGTTCACGCGGCGCAACCACAGCGCATTCTTTGCGGTAATGCCCGCCCACGGAAGTGAGGAGGGATCAGTGATGGTAACGCTAACCGTTTTGCCAACTTCGTAGTCGCTGATGTCGCCAACCGAGATCCATTTACCTGTTGTTCTGCGGAAAATCGGCGCGACGACAAAACCGACGAGGGGAATTCCGAGAATGACGGCGCATATACCACTAAGTCCGATGCAAAGTTTCTCCAAAAACCGCCGGCGAGTGATTTCCTCAGGTGTCAGCGGCCGGTCTGGAGTTGAATCGTTAGCAGTGGCTTCGTTCACGGAGAATTTCGTGGATCCAGCCGGCAAGCGACGCGGCGAAAAGTCCGATACCCACGACAAGGATTACCCAGGAAGTAATTAACCCCCAGAAAACGAACGTCGTTCCCATCGCCACACCGGCTGGGAAAAAGTTTGGACGCGGTAGCGTTTCCGGCGGCAGCCGCTGCCAACCTGGAGGCACGTTCGTAGGTGTCTCATCTGTCATAAAAATTAGTCCATGCCTGAACGACTACGCACGTGCTGTGGATGCACAGATGCGACTACAGATGCGACAGGATGGGCGAACCAGCGGGCGAGTTGCGCAATAATCGCAACCAGATACACCAGGCACATCGGCACCCACATGAGTAATCCGCCGATCTGTTGGTCTTTGTCAGGAGTAATGCCCCAGTTTGATTGAACGAGGCTTAACACACCCAATCGATCAGCCAGTGGTTGCGCGTAAATCGGACACACGCTCACCGGCGAGAAGGTGATAAGAATTCCGAGAATGCTGCACGCGACGCACGCGCTGAAGAGATAAAGTACTGCGCCGGGCGGTGACATTCGCTCGTCTTCACGCGGTGCAAGAATTTGTCGCCAGAAAACCGTGCCTAACAAGACAAGCGAACAGATCTGAGCTGCGTTAACAAACTGTGAGGAAACAGCGGCATTACAGAGCGGTCGCGCGTGCCACAACCACATCGCTCCGACTCCGGAAATCCACCCGATGAACGGATTGGAAATCGCCAATGACCGCCGCCCAAATGACACCCAGCGCGGCAGACTCATCAAGAGCAAAGCCGGCACAATGAGCAACAGCACGATGTGTTGCAGCATGTGCGCGCTGAAGAGATAACCCGCTGCCAGCGCGTTGAGCGGTGAGCAGAGCGTAAAAACAAATACCGTGAGCCCGGCCAGCAAATACACAATTCGCCGATTTACGCCGAATGCCCACACGTACGCGACAAGCGCAACACCGCTTGAGACCAGCGCGGCAAAATTCCATGTCCACGCAGAAGTAAGGAATTGCTGCGTCGTCATCGGATCAGGGGCCAGAGGTAAACGATTGAAAACACGAGCAGCCAGACCACATCGACGAAGTGCCAGTACAACCCGACTGGGCCAAGCGCCGGCAAATGGCGTTTTTTGAACGTGCGGGTAAAACCCACCCCAAGAACAATCATCAACGCGATCAGGCCCACACAGACGTGCAACCCATGAAAACCGGTAAGCGTGAAAAATGTCGTGGCGAAAAGATCCAAACCAACCGTCACACCGCGCTGAAACAGCGTCCAATATTCCAGTCCCTGCCCTACGATGAAAATGCCTCCTAGCAAAATCGTTGCCACGAGCCACACCTTCATTTTCCCGTGGTTGTTTCTGCGTTCAGCGACTTCCGATCGCCAGATCGTAAAACTGCTCGCAAATAAGCAGATGCTAAAGATCGTCGTCTTCAGCACATCCAATTCTCGCGCGCCCGCCCCGCTTTGTGTCGTCGCGTTGTAAAAGAGATAGGCAAGAATCAGTACGCCGAAGAATCCTGCTTCCGAAATGATAAAAGTGATCATGCCGGCGGCGTTTTTTCCCGGTCGAAAGGTGTCGAGCGCTCCACCCACAGGGACCACCGGATCAGGGCGGTCAGGGTTTTCGTAATCCCAGAGCGGGCGGCGGCTGCGAATCGGCGGCAGCGCATCGAAATTCTCATGCGGCGGTGGCGAAGTCGTCGCCCATTCGAGAGTCCATGCATTCCACGGGTTATCGCCTGCCGGTTTTCCGCGGAGCAAGCTTCTCACCAGATCCCACACGAACAGAATGGAAGCGGCTGTCATAAAAAGCGCGCCGATCGTGGACACCATGTTCATCCATCCCCAACCAGGCAGATCCGGATACGTATAGGTTCGCCGCGGCATTCCAGCTAATCCAAGCACGTGTTGAATCATAAACGTCAGATTGAAGC
Source organism: Candidatus Udaeobacter sp. (assembly GCA_036264275.1). Taxonomy (GTDB): domain Bacteria; phylum Verrucomicrobiota; class Verrucomicrobiia; order Chthoniobacterales; family UBA10450; genus Udaeobacter. Next base: position 5,445 of record DATARG010000193.1, read on the forward strand.
CGATCGTCATCAGCCAGAACGTCCATTTGCCGATGCGCTCCGACATCATTCGGCCGCTCATTTTCGGAAACCAATAATAAATTCCGCCGAGGATCGCGAAGACGATCAGCCCGACAAAAACGTTATGAAAATGTGCGACGAGGTAATAACTATTCTTCGTCTGCCAATCGAGTGGCGCGAGCGCGTGACTGACACCCGTTAGGCCGCCAAGCAGAAATTGCAACAGCGCTGCAACGCAGAAAAGCATCGGCGTTGTGAAGCGGACGCGGCCGCCGACCATCGTCGCGCTCCAGTTGAACAGCTTCACCCCGGTTGGAACAGCGATCAGGACGCTGGCTGCAACAAAAAACAGATCGACAGCGCGTCCAAGCCCGACGGTAAACATGTGGTGCGCCCACACCAACAAGCTCAGTATGACGATAACCACAGTTGAAGCCGCGACGAACTCGTGGCCAAAGATCGGTTTCCGGGAAAAAACTGGAATCACTTCCGACAGAATCGCAAATGCCGGGATGGCGACGATATAAACTTCCGGATGACCGAATGCCCAGAAAATGTGCTGCCACATAATTGCTGAGCCACCACCGAACGGCAGAAAGAAACGGCCGCCGAGCAGTCGATCGATCAACAACATCACCAGTCCTGCGTTGAGAATCGGCAGCGCCAGAATCACCAGGAACGCGTTCATAAAGATCATCCAACTGAATAACGGAAGCCGGCGCAGCGTCATGCCAGGCGCGCGTTGAGTCAGCACGGTGACTATGAAATTGATCCCCGCGCTCACAGAGCCTATGCCGAGGACCAACAGCGATACCGCCCAGTAGTCCACACCGAGCTGTGATGAATACGGCGTTTCACTCAGGGGCGTGTACGCAAACCAGCCAACCATCGGCGGACCGCCTGCGAGAAAACTGAAATGCAACAGGATGCCACCGAACGGCACCAGCCACACCCCTAGTGCGTTCAAACGCGGGAACGCCATGTCTCGTGCGCCGATTTGCAGCGGCAAAATGTAGTTCATGATGCCGAAGAGTACCGGCATCGCGACGAGAAAAATCATCGTCGTGCCGTGCATGGTGAACATCCAATTGTAAGTATCAGGACCCAACAGCGTGTTGTTAGGCACCATTAGTTGCAGTCGGATCAACAGCGCTTCGATTCCGGCGAACACAAAGAACACCAGGCCGGTCACCATATAGAGCACGCCGATGCGCTTGTGATCGACAGTCGAAAGCCACGAAAGCTTCCAGTGCTGCCGTTCCTCGGGTGTCAAAAGATGCGAGACCGTACCGGTAACCGTTGTGTCTCCGTTCATTTCAGCGTCTCGATGTAATCAGCAAGCTCGGTGACCTGCTCGTCCGTAAATTTGAAGTTCGGCATCTTGACCCCAACCTTGACCTGCTGCGGATCGCGCAACCAGCGACGCAAATTTTCGGGCGTGTTGTCGACAATCCCCGCACCGATTTGTCTGCGAGTCGCAAAATGCGTCAGGTCCGGGCCGACCTGTGAACTCGCGGTGGTGCCCTTGATGGCGTGGCAGTTCACACAACTCATTTGCTGAAACAACGCGAGACCTTTTTGGGCATTATAGGTGGATGGCGACGGCGCGGCGACAAGTTGCGCCTGTACCCACTTTTGAAATTCGTCCTGCGGCTCAGCGACGATGAGGAAATGCATCCAGGCATGCTGCGTTCCGCAAAATTCGGAGCAAAAACCGAGATACGTCCCGGGTTTCTCGGCTTGAATCCAGATATGATTTGGATGACCTGGCACCGTCGTCATTTTTCGGGACAACTCCGGCACCCAGAATTCGTGCAGCACGTCGGCGGCATCCAATCTCAGAGCCAGCGGTTTGCCTACCGGAATATGAATTTCGTTCGCAACGATCGCGCCCGAATCTGTGTACCGCGCTTCCCACCACCATTGATGGCCAATTATCATGATGTCGGGGTTCGGCGGTGGCGGCGGGTCCGAAATGCCCATCGTGCGCGCCGCGAGCACGAACAAAATAATAACGATCAAAAGCGGGATTGCGGTCCACACGATCTCGATCGTCTTGTGGCCGGCGCCCTGCTCCGGGTCGCGTTCGCCTTCGCGCCATCGGGGGAAACGCAACAACGCATACGTGACGATGCCAACGACAACCGCAAAAATCATCACCATCACGACAATGACGACAATGGCGAAATCGAAAATCGCGCGCGCCTGTGGCGACTGCGGGTTGAACACCTTGATGACATCAGCAATGCAGGATGCGGCGCTGACAAGATGGAGATTCATTGCCCTTCCTCCGAATACTCGCAGGAATCGAATTCTGTCGAGCGGTTTCGAGGAATGAAAGAAATTTTCGCTCGGGAGTTAAACCGGCGCTGACAACCGGACCTGTTCCTTTCAAGATTTCGCGTTACTCGCGCGCCCGTGAGTAAGCGGAAAGCGGGTCGGCAGTTTCCAGGTTCTTAATAACCGTGCTGAGATAAACGGATTCGGGATAAAACGCTTTGTACTTCGTGATCTCTGCCCGATTCAGAACCTTGAAGCCGTAGCGTTCGAACATTTTTTCGCCGCGCCGGCTTTCGAACGTAACGATCTGGCCGCAGACGCGTTTTTCGCCTGAGCGATAAAGATAACTCAGGTAAGCGCTCATCAGCGCGCGCGTCGTGGAAACCTTTCGCGCCTCCGGCAGGAGATTGATATGAAAATGGGGGACGCGGCGCGGTTGAGCGGGCACTTCGCGCCAGCCATACATGAGGATCCAGCGAATGAAACGCCGCGAGCGTTGATTGTAGCGGAAGTAACGCGTCAGCGCGCGGAAAAATAACCAAACGTTTTGATACAGCGCGTAGAGCTGGTTTTGCAGCGGCTTCCGCGAACCGAGCAGGTAGCCGGAGATTTCGCCATCTACTTCCAGGAGAAAACACGATTCCGGCTCGTGATCGGTGTAGTAAGTTGTGAGAAAATCGGCGAACAACTCACGGTCCTCATAAACCGGATCGATCGGTTCACCGAGGAATCCCGTGTCGCAGCAGAGTTTCCTTACCGTCTCGCGATCTGATGAGCGATAGCCACGGATGAGGTAAGGCTGGTGGTCATCGTTCGCCATTTAGGATCGGCGGTATTTTGAGCGAAGCTCGCGATAAATGCAAAACAGTTCGTCAAACACACGAGGCCAGCTATACAAACTTCGCGCAACCCGCGCAGCGTTCCTGCCCATAATCGACAATTTCCTGTCGCTGCAATCTTCGATCGCGTTCACCAGCGCGTCGGCACTATTTTCCAGCGCCCACGAATCTTGATCATGGCAAATCACGTTGTCCATGTAACTACCGCGTATTCCCACTACCGGGGTCCCGCACGCCTGGCATTCCAAGGCTGCGAGGCCAAATGTTTCCTGAACACCGGGATGAACGAAAAGATCGGCCGCCCGATAAAAACCGGCGAGCTCGCAGGGATCGGCGCAATAGCGAATCCACGAAACGTTGTCAGTTCGCAATTGTAGTTTCCGCAGTTGAGTCCGGTCGGGTCCGTCGCCGATGATGAGCAAATGAAACTCATTCGGCTGGCGTCGTTGTAAAGTCTTGAAAGCGCGAAGCAAAGTCACTGTGTTCTTCTCTTTCGCCAAACGGCCCACGTAAAGCAGGAGATTTTGACTCGAACCAACGCCGAACGAGCGCCGTATTGCTTCGGTTCCGGATCCGTCGGGGCGGAAGATCTCTGTGTTAACACCAAGACTAAGCACCCGCACATTCTGTACGCCCCAGTCGCGCAGCACCCGGCCGAGCAGGTCTGACGCGACGATCGTTGCGGCGTGCTGATTATAGAGTTTGCGAACATACGCACGGGAAAGCTTCATTACGCGATGTGTCGCTTTTTTCCCAAGGAGCATTGCGCTCTTTCGCACGTACGCTTCTGAAAAGTGGGAATGATAGAATCCGACCACAGGTACGTGCAGCGCACGGCCGACTCTCAATGCTTTCCAGCCGAGCTGATAAGGATCGGCGGACTCTATGACATCCGGCCTTTCCCGATCCAAAATTTCTTCTACTGCGCGAAGATTCAGGAGCGCACGATATTGCGCCGTCCGCGACACAATAGGAGAACGAATTGTGTAAACACGCGAGCGCCCTTCTGCTTTCAGCTTCGTCTTCGCGCCGGGAACAATAAGAATATGTTCGTTTCGATGCGCGTGTCGGTCGATGTAACCGATCTTTTCGTGAAGATATCGCTTCACGCCTCCGCTTAAAGGCGAATAGAATTGGGTGAGGTCGCAGATCTTCACCGAATTGTCGATTTCCGATTGCCAATTGCCGATTTGCGCGAACCAGCCATGATCGCAAACAGTTCGCCAGCCTCGCTTAGCAGAGGACGAATTCTTTCTTTAGTCAGCAAGCCTGAATCGATGATCAATTCTAACCAAAAACAACTTTCGTCTGCCTCTTCCTCTACAACTCCGATGTTGGCAACAAATTCAGCGCGCGAGCGCGCCCGGCATGCTGCCCGATAATTCGCAGCGACTGAAGTGGCGCTTCGAATAATCTGATTTGCTATGGTGCGGGCTTGAATTGTGCGAGGCAGCGCGTCGACGAGTTTCATCACGCGTAATGTGAACTGCTTCATTTAGCGCCTTAGGTCCGCTGTGCGGGCGAGCTTTTCTGATTCGGCATTCGGCATTCGGCAATTAGCGCTCCGCGCCGCTTAAATATTTCTCCGCCTGCAATGCCGCGGCGCAACCCATCCCCGCAGCCGTAATAGCTTGCTTGTAAACGCGGTCGGCTACATCGCCGGCGATGAAAACGCCCGGAACTTTACTTTCCACTCCATTTTTCGGGAGCAGATAACCCTCAGAGTCCATGTCGAGTTTGCCTCGATAGGCTTTCGTGTTGGGATCATGCCCGATCGCGACGAAAACGCACGCCACCTCCAGCTCGCGTTCCTCATTTGTCTTCACATTGCGCAAACGCACGGCCCGCATCTCCCCCTTTTCATCGGCGATGTATTGCGTCACCACCGTGTTCCAGATCGGCTCGATCTTCTTGTTCGCGAACACTCGCTCCTGCATGATTTTCGAAGCGCGCAGTTTGTCACGGCGATGAATGAGATAAACCTTTGAGGCGAACCGGGTGAGAAACGTTGATTCTTCCGCCGCGGAATCGCCGCCACCTACGACGCAGACCGGCACGTTTTTGTAAAATGCGCCGTCGCATGTGGCGCAACTCGTCAGGCCATGGCCGACCAATTTCTCTTCGCCGTCCAACCCAAGATACCGGGCCGCGGCGCCGCTGGCGATGATCAACGCCCGGGCCTCGAGCCATTCATCATCGGCTTTGATACGGACATGCTTGTTGCTCGGATCGAAATCGGTTACTTCCGCGTAGGAAAACCGTGCGCCAAATTTTTCGGCCTGTCTGTGCATGTTCAGAATCAGCTCCGGCCCATCGACGCCGTCCGGGAAACCTGGATAATTTTCGACGAGCGTGGTAGTGGACAGCTGTCCACCCGGCTGCCGCCCTTCAAGCACCAGCGGACTGAGGTTCGCTCGAGCAGCATAAATTGCAGCAGTCAGCCCCGCGCAACCGCTACCAACAATGATCACCTTTTCCATCGATAAAATTTAGCACAGCGCGCAAGTTGCACAGGCATCCTTGCTTGTGAGGCCAACGGGCGTCTCGCCTGTTGAATCCCATCATACGCAGTCAAGATGCCCGCGTGCCCCACAGACAAGCTTTCTCCGCTACACCGTCACGCGCACGTTGATCCTGTGAAGACCGCTAACGCCTGAGAACGGGCCGCGATCTTCTTCCCATTCCTGCACGTCGCCCTCGCCATCTGTGGCACGGACGACAAGCGCATAATCACCAGCCGCGGCGGGCATCCATTGCGCTTTCCAGAGTGACCAGGCCAGCTTGCCGCCGGAGTAATAGATCTCCGCGTCATTCCAGGTCTGACCATCATCGAAACTGACCTCGACGCGAGAGATACCGCGATCCCCGCCGTAGGCGATCCCCTTCACTTCGATTGGCGCCGTTACTTTGCCTAACGACACAAATGTCCAATCATCCGGCGCATCGATTCGCGATCGTGTGGGAACTATGAAATCCGGGCCCCAGCCTTGCGCCTCGTAAAATCCTTTGGCGTTCGCGTCGGTCACTTCAATCTTCGTAAGCCATTTCACGTTTTTTTCGCCGAAGTAGCCCGGCACGATTGCGCGCATGGGATAACCATGCCGATCCGCCAGGGGCACGCCGTTCATCTCGTACGCGAGCAACGTTGTTGGTTCCATTGCTTTCTCCAGCGGAATGGTATCGGTATAGTTGTCGACGGCTTGCAGACGCACGCGTGCAGCATGTGATAGCACGCCCGCCTGGTTGAGCAAATCGCGCAGCGGAAGACCTTTCCAAACGGCATTGCTCATCAGCCCCGCGTCCAAACCATTGCTGATGCACATGAGTGTGGTCTCCTGCGTCGTCGGTTTGAATCCCGTGAGGTCCTGGAACCGCCAGGTCGCCGAATTTTGTACGAGTCCGCCGATTTCAAGGTGCCAAAGATCGACATCCACTTTCGGATCAACTACGTTTTTGGTGACGCAGTAGAACAAGTCGTTAGGCGTAATCGGTTCAACAATACTGCCTTTGTATTGGGTGCCATCATAACTGAACGTAGCCGCGCGATACAGCTTGCGCGCCAGCGCTATGCCGCCACCAGTCGCTGCGAAACCAACCGCGCCCAGCACGAATGCACGGCGTCCCATGGCTGGAGTAAACTCGTGATCCTGCTCGCCTGTTCTTTTCGTTGCCAGAAATCGGAAGCTTGTTACCAGCGTTCGTTCGAACAGAAGGACGCATAGTACGAATCCAATGAGTGTCACCAGCCGCGCAACCTGGATCGGCAAGCCGATATAGCTTGTGCCCAATACGGGCCATAGTGCGACCGCAAATACGACGATCGGTAGCAGAACGAAGATCGACATCGACCAAATCGTCGCGAAACGACTCGGACTGCGCCGCACAAAGAACCCGAAAATCGCTCCACCAATCGCGCCGACCAAAAGTTGGCCGCCAATGGTCGAGCCTACGCCAAGCTGCTTGAGATGATTGTAACCTCCGACCTTGCCCATAAGCGAAAGAAAGGGCCCCGGCGGAATGAAAACCGAAAGGCGATCGCCAATGATGACGAGCGGCGTCGCCACCCGAAGTGTGGCGAGCAATAACATCGCGGTCGTCATCACAATTGCGGCCACGAATCCGGCCAGCAACCCGGCGGAGATCGCTTCCTTTTTGCTCATCGCGGGGAGTATGGGTTGTGAGGGCGCTTGTGCCAAGCGTCCGTTCTTTCAGTGTTTGACACAAACGCCACCCAAACACGCACGCTACAGTTTTGCCGCGGCGAGAATTTTGCGTACACGCTCTACGACCATCTCAGATGTGACCTGTTTCATGCAGGCGTGATCGAAGGGACATTGACTCAGCCGCCGGTAATTGCATGGCGAACATGGCAGATCCACACGCACGACCGATTCCGGCCTTTGATACGGCCCGATGTGAACCGGATTCGTTGGACCGAATACGCTGACCACCGGTTTTCCGAGCGATGCAGCGACATGCATTGACCCCGAATCGTTCGTAACCGCCACTTCGGCGCTTTGGATCATCCCCGCCAGATCTGCGGGAGTAGTTTTACCGGAAAGGTCAATCGTCCCCGGCGCTGCGCCGGCGATTTGCCGGCAGCGCGCCTCATCGCGTTTGGTGCCCGCCAGAACAACAGCAAATCCTTCGCGCAGAAACTCGCGCGCGACCCCTGCAAAGCCTTCGATGGTCCAATGTTTTGTTTCCCAAATCGTCCCGGGCACAAGAACAACGAGTGGCTTGCCAGCAGGCACACCGTGCTCCTTGAGTAGTCGCTCGACGGTGCGGAGCGTTTCCGGTGAAAGATGGATCGCCAGCTCCGGCGGTTCATCATCGAATCCAAGCAGCGATCCGACCCACAGGTAACGATCAATCGCATGAACATTGAGCGTCGGGATGGGAATCCGGTGCGTGTACGCGATCCAGGAACCTTCGCGGGCGCCGCGCCAGCCGCGATTCGGTACGTTTTTAAGATCGTGCTCGGCAGAAATTGTGCGCGAAAATTTGATCGGCCGATCAAATCCGATCCGGACGCATGCGCCGCTGACGAACGCGAACAAAGCCGAACGCACCTGACCATGCATGTCGACTACCAGATCGTATTTCGCGCGCCGGATTTGTTTGAGCAGATCGAAAAAGCCCCGAGTCGCACGCCATCTCTGACCCGGCTTCGAGAAATCCCGACGCGCAAAGAGAACCACATTCGAGAGCGCGGGGTGGTGACGAACGACCTCCGCATTCTCTGGCGTGATCAGCCAGTCAATCCGCGCAAGCGGATAGCGCGCGCGCAGTTTTACCAGCACTGGTATCGTGTGCACCACATCGCCGAGCGCTGAAGGCTTGATCAGCAGAATGCGAGAGAACTCGGTCGATTGCAGTTCCGACCGCGGCTCGTGCTTGATCTCTGCTGTCCCTGTATGGCGATTCAATTCGCGAAACTATCACACGGGGGCCGCTTTTCTAAAGCGGGACGCAGGCAGGGCGCGTCACTCTGCGCGCTGGTTTGTGAATTCCGATGCGGCGGGTGGAACACTGTCCACCCTACCAATTCAATTGGCCACAACCTTTGGCTACAGCTCTATGCCGCCTTCTTCTCGCCAGACAACGCGCCTTTGATTTTTTTCATCCACGCTGAAAAGCGATGCCGGCTTTGCTCTCGACGCACAACGGCCTCGCTGGTAACCCAGTTAAACTGAATTACGCGACGCGAACCTGAGAACGGCTTGTGGCCGTGCCACGAATTGGTGCTGCGACGGAATGCCAGAAGCGTCCCTTCTGTTGGCGGTACTTCGAGAATCATGTCGTCGAGATTGTTTCCGGAACGGAGCAACCGGAGCCGGCCACCAGCGGATTCCCAATCCGCATTCATATAGATCAGGATCGTGATTATTTTTGTCTCCGAATCGGTGTGGATTTTGCCGTCCTTTTCGCTGCAACGGCCGCGGACAGTGATCATGTCAGGCCGATTCGTCAGATCGATGCCGAACTTTTCCTCAAAGGCCTTGCGAAACTCATCGCTGCGCATTTGCTCGATCAGGTTTGCAAAGGCTGATCCGTAGGTCACCTCACCCAGAGGAAAGCTGCCGGGGCGGTCTACCTGGGGATAATCATTATGTATCGTCGCACGTGCATCGGTCTTCACGAATTCCGGAACAATCAGAAATTCAAAAGGCTCGCAGGTAAGCGGCGTCGCGCGGAACTTTTCCAAATCGAGCATCGAAAGCATGGGCGACGCTACATGCGGACGCATGAATGGCTAGATGGAATTTCCCACTTGGAGACCGCCCGACCTTGGGGCATTTGGCCGCTATGTTACGGCGCGGGGACGCCGGATCGAGCGGCGTGTTATTGGAGCGCCACGCGGAAGAGAGTGGCAATGATGCGACTGCCGGCGAGAACCGTGCCGCGAAACGTTCCTGAGACTTTCGATTCGCCACCCGTCCGGCACCTATGATTCACCGGGATTTCGATGATGCGGAGGCCGGCACGAGCGACCTTCATCTGCATCTCCAAATTCCAGCCGTAAGTCTGCTCACGCATATCAAGCGTTGCGAGCGCATCACGCCGGATGGCCCGAAACGGACACATGTCTGTGTAACGAACACCGTAGAGTAGTTGCATTATCCATCCGGCGATTCGCCCGGATAAAACCTGCTGGAAATTCATGCTGCCGGATTCGCGCTGCCCACGCGTACGGGAACCGATCACGAAATCGTGCGTTCCGCGTACGATCGGTTCCACTAATTCCGTTATGAACGCTGGAACGTCGCTGCCATCTCCATCGAGAAATACTACGATGTCACAATCCGCCGAAACTGCGCGAGCGCCTGCCGCGCACGCTCGCCCGTAACCGCGCGGCGCAACTATGACGCGCGCGCCGGCTTCACGCGCGCGCTCCGCTGTGCGATCGGTGCTGCTGTTATCAACGACAATTACTTCGCCGGGCACGCCGGTCGCAAGACATTCGCGCACGACGCCGGCGATCGGTTCCTCCTCGTTCAGCGCAGGGATGACGACAGAGACGTTGCTCATCGCAAAACGAGCGACGCACTTGTGAAGTAAATCACAAGCGCAATGAAGTCGGCCAGCACTAGCGTGACCGGACCTGCGGCAATTTTGGGGTCGAGCTTCAACCGATGCAGAAGTGAAGGCACGGTCAGGCCAAATGCGCATGCAGTGACAAGAGACAATGCAATGCTTCCTCCGATAACAATTGCCGCGCGCAGATCGTGGCGCCATGCCCAGGCGATGACACAGACGACGAATCCGCAAGAAATTCCGAGAAGCGCCGCTGTTGCCAGTTCACGACGAAACGCGATTGCGAGCCAGTCCCACGTTACCGTAATCGTGCGCAACGCGTGAATCGTCACGCTCATCGATTGCATGCTGACGCTTTCGTTCAATCCCAGCACCATCGTCAGAAAAAACGCAATGATCAGAGTACCGGCCAGGGTTGCCTCGAAAAAACCGGCTAGAATTGCTGAAAGCGTTCCGCCTGTCACGGTGACGAGCAGCCACGGGAAACGGAATCGAAAAGCGCGCCACGCCGATGCACCACGGATTTGTTCGAGGCGAAAACCGAGCGCCTCAAAAAAATCCGGATCGACCGGCATAGCCTTGCGAGTACGGGATCGATCCTCCGTCTCGCCTGCTTCCAAAATTTCTTCGGCAAACAAGTTCGCGTCGATGATTCCAACTACGCGGCGCTGTTCGTCCACGACCGGGAAAGCGAGAAATTTATAAAGCACGAAGAACTCGCACGCTTCGAGCACTGTTGCTTTCACCGGAACAGCCACGACACGCCGGACCATCACTTCGCGAAGCGCGGTTTCCAGTGGCGCAGTCAACAGGCGACGGGTCGGCACGACGCCGACAAGTCGTTTCTCTTCATCGATTGCATAGAAATAAATGACTCGTTCGCCCACGCCCTCGCGCCGGATCCGCTCAAGCGCTTCGCCAATCGTCATGTCCGCATCCAATAGCGGAAAATCTTTCCGCGCCTGCTGAACCACCGGTGCGTCAAAATCGGGAATCGTACTCGCAAGCTTCATGTAGCCACCCGATGAACAATGCCTTTGTTCTTCAAGATCTCGCTCGCTTCGCTGAAGTAATCGCGAATGTCCGATTGCTTCCTGATCCAGTCGATGTAACGCGAGATTCCTTCGCCGAGATCGACGGTTGGTCTGTAACCGGCGGACCGCGCCAGCGCGGTATCACTCGTGAGATGGCGCATTTCCCCGGGACGAAATTCGCCGTTGAGCTCGGGCGCGATGTTTATCTTCAGAATGTCAGCAAGTTGTTCCGCGATTTCGCTAATAGGCGTGCCGCAAGCGCTACCGATGTTTACAGGCAGCCCATCAAGCTTGTCCGTTTCAGCAGCGAGCAAATTCGCGCGCGCAATGTCTTCGACGAACGAGAAATCGCGAGTTTGCTCGCCGTCTTCATACAACACTGGCGACAGATTGTTCAATAAGCGCGTACAGAAAATTGCAATCACGCCGGTGTACGGGTTGAAGATCGATTGGCGGGGCCCGTACGTACAGGAGTAACGAAGCGCGACTGTGGGAATCCCGATCTGTTTTCCCCAGAGCAGCACGAGCCGCTCCTGGTCAACTTTGGTCAATCCGTAAACGGTTTCGCCACCGACGGGCGCGTTCTCCGGCGTGGGAACACTTTTTGTGATTGCGCCGCAAATTGGGCAATGCACGTGCCAATCGCCGCGACGCAATTGCTCAATCGGGCGCACGCTTGGAAAGACTAATCCGTGCTCCGGACATTCGCCGGCGCCTTCGCTGTAAACGGCTTGCGAGCTGGCAACTACGATCTTCTTAATCGAAAGATTTTTCTCGCGAATGACTTCCAGCATCTGTGCTGTGCCGAGCGAATTCACATGCACATATTTTGCAATCTCAGGCATGTACCCGCCGTACGCGGCTTGGTGAAAAACAACGTCTATGCTGTCGAGCGCAGCCGTAATCGCATCGCGGTTTCGCATGTCTCCCTGGACGAATTCGGCCTTGGGATTTATCCATGTCGGCTTTCCACGGCGGTGCGTTTGCGGTTCCAGATTATCCAGCGCGCGAACCCGCCAGCCTTCATGCACGAGAAGATCGACTAAATGCGAGCCGATCAGACCAGCAGCTCCAGTGACAAGTACGCGTTTCATTGGTGTAGCGGCATTTGTATCAAACGCCTTTTAGACTCGGCGCTTGGCAGAGGCGCCGCTACACCAAAATCGTTCGGCAGGCGAGCGCCTGTACTACAATTTCTTTTGTTTCGCCAAACTTGCCAGGAATTCTCGCGTATGCGGCGCGATACGTGACGGCGTCGTATCAGCCATGATATCGTTACACAAACGCTGCAAGCTCGTGCCGTCATCAACATCATATCCGGTCGGTAGAAGTTGGATTTCGAGTCCCACCTCCGTCGCGCGCTGGATCGTCTGATCGAGCACACGTTCGGTGCTCCAGTCGATTTGCTTGAACAAATCCTTGCGCGGCTTCT
>DATARG010000151.1:0-6274 GCA_036264275.1 Candidatus Udaeobacter sp.
ACGCCTGCATTTGGAGAAAATCGGCGTCAAACTAACGAAGCTCTCGAAAACGCAAGCCGAATATCTCGGCATTCCCGTTAACGGCCCGTTCAAGTCAGAGCATTACCGGTATTGATGGTAGGAATGGCCCGCCGCGGTCACCGCGGCGACACATCGCAGCGCGATCTCCCTACACTATCGCGGTTGCTGCGGCGTGATGATTGAATCGGTCACGTGCAGACGAGTTACTCTTAGCTCTCCGATTTCGAGTCGCTTGATCTTTGCGCGGCCGACGACCAATCGCCCAATTGCCATAAATCCAACCGCCACTGCGCTCAGCGCAACAGCGCCTACTGCAATTGCGCCGATTGATTGCGCGCCGACCGCCAAAGCGCGAAGTGCAATGGGGCCGAAGCTTCCTTGTATTTCCTGGATTTCGTTTGATTTCATCTCGTTACCTCCGCGCTCGTGACTTCAACGTAGCTGCAGTTCGATTGCCCGCCACGTCGCCATCTTCCAGAAATATGAACTCGCTGGTTATTCTTCGCTGCCTCGGTGAGTAATTTTGTTTCGTGTTTCGGAGCACCGAGCAAGACCGTCGACCTTGCGCTGCGAAAATTAAACATGATCTGTGGCGTACATGGTTCGCCGGGAAACATCGTGACAGAGCCGATTTGGTCGAACCGCACACCGGCCGGCACCGCTCTTACCTCCGCCGCGGGTTTCTTTATCTGCGCGCAACCAGCTATTCCGACCAGACTGGCGATCGCGATAGACCGCGTTAATAAAAATCTTTTCATATCGACAGAATTGAACTCCTCACGAACGACATCTACCGCCGCATTTCGAGCAGCGCGATTTTGCGCGCAAGATAGGCTGAAAAATAGCCGGCGTAGCGCTTCTGCAAGTCCGCACGTTGCCATTCTTTTCCGGTCAGAATTTTTCGGCAGTTCGCCGCGTCGCAGTTGCATTCCACGGAATAATCGTCGTCGTCGGTCATCGCCCAATCGTGCGTGAGTTCTTTGCCTTCAAAAATATCGCGCATTGCCACGAATGTGATCTCGCCGCGCATACCAACGTTCGGATCGCATGAGTGATTCAAATACAACATCGACAACTCGCGCTCTGCTTGGCTTATGGGCGCAATGAAAAGATCGTCATCGATCTGAATTTCCACGGGGCCAAGCGCGGACGTGATTTTTTCACGTAAGGTTTTCCGATCAATAATACGACCGCCTTTGATTGCTACGATTTCATCTTTGGCAATATCCGCGACGGCAAATAGACCGTGTCCGTGGATTTTACTTTCTCGCACTGCCGTTTTGGGGGAGCGATAGGACATCTGGATCATTGTGGCGGTGAAAGATTAGCAAAAACGTTTGTCGCGGCGAGCGCCCCCGGCTCGGCGGTTGACACAACCGCCGCTACAACGTTGCGTTGATCCTCCAGTCTGATGAAATCACGCCCTGCCGCGATCATTTTCATTCTTGTCACGGTAACGCTCGACATCCTCGCTATGGGCCTGATCATCCCGGTTTTGCCCAAGCTCATCCTCGACTTCCTCGGGGGCGAAATGACCGACGCAGCGAAATGGAGCGCTCGATTCGCGGTGGTGTTCGCTCTTATGCAATTCTTCTGTTCACCCTTGCTCGGCGTTTTGTCGGATCGATTCGGGAGACGCCCAGTCATCCTGCTGTCAAACCTCGGTCTCGGGTTGGATTACGTCGTGATGGCGATGGCGCCCACGTTAAGCTGGCTTTTCCTTGGCCGGATTATTTCCGGAATCACGACTTCAAGTATTCCGACCGCAATGGCATATATCGCCGACGTTACGCCGAAAGAAAAGCGAGCCGGAGCATTCGGTTTGATCGGCGTGGCATTCGGTATCGGTTTCACATTCGGACCGGCAATTGGTGGATTGGCCGGTGATGTCAATCCGCGTCTCGCATTTTGGATTGCGGCAGTTCTCAGTCTGGCGAATTGGCTTTGGGGTTACTTCTTCGTTCCCGAATCGCTGTCGCGCGAACAACGAAAAGCCTTTCAACTACGCCGCGCGAATCCCGTGGGTTCGCTGAAGCTCCTCCGTTCGCATCACGAACTTTGGCGACTGACCACGATTCAGTTTCTCGCCTATCTTTCGCACAACGTCTTTAGCGTTTGGGCGCTGTACGCGATCTACCGGTACAACTGGAGCCAGGGAATGATCGGAATCTCGCTAATGATCGTCGGCATCGTTACTGCCGTCATTTCAGGAGGGTTGACGGGGCGAATGGTAGCGCGCTTCGGAGAAAAGCGGACTCTTTACATCGGCCAGTTTTTTGGTGCGAGCGGAATGGTGATTGCCGGCCTGGCTAAAACCGGCGCTTGGTTGCTCGCTTCGATCCCAATCATTTCGCTATGGAACATTTCCATGCCGGCGGCCCAAAGCATGATGACTCACCGCGTAAGCGAGCGAGAACAGGGCGAGTTGCAAGGTGCGCTGCAAAGTATGCGTTCAATTACGTTCATCATCGGGCCATGGTTGTTTTTGCGAATTTTCGGATGGTTTATCGATGCAAAACATCCGATTCACCTGCCAGGAGCACCTTATTTACTCGCGGGCGCCTTGCTTTTCACCGCGATGCTTATGGCAACACGGGTGGAACAACCGGAGATTCAACCAGTCTCAACGGGTCCGGTTCCCGATGTGGTCCCGCCAGAGAGCATCCCCTCGGCTGCCATCGCGCCGATCGTTGATTCACAAGAAAAGATTTGAGTACTCGCGCTGCGGAAACTATTTAGAAGATATGACCGCAATCACACGGTGCGTTGCTGCCACAATTGCGATCTGCTCGTGGATTGCGGTCTCGAATCATTGCGCGTTCGCTGCGGCAGCAAAGGAAATCGACAAGGCGCAGAGCGAGTGCCCGTTTCATTCGAAGCCTGCAAAGCAAAACCATCAATCTTCGCAGGTGCAGTGCTGCAAGATTCTGCGCGCTGTCGTTTTTGCCAAAACAAAGGATTGGGCACGCGACGATGCGAGATTCTGCGACACGAATTTCCTGGTTCAAACGGGCGGCGCGTTGATTGTGCATCCGCCCCGAGCTGTTGCGCCGCTGTTACTCGATACCGGTCCACCCGGCGCATTCTCGTTCGCTGAATTGATCTTGCAGCGGAGCCTTCTCGTCCACGGTCCGCCTTTCGTGGCGTAGAGCAAACGCAAGCGCGTGCTGCTTGAAGGGCAACCGCTCCGGTTGCCGTGTGTCTCCGCCCGGCAGGCGGGGCGCCTGCCCTACAACCAGACAACATGCGAAAACACATTTCAGCGATAATCGCGAGCGCACTTGTGCTGTTGGTGACTACGATGGTGATTGCACAGCACTCGGATCATGAGCACCAGATCGAGCAGGACCAAGAGCACGAGCATGAGAAGACTCAGAAATACACCTGCGTGATGCATCCCGAAGTCATAACTGATCGTCCGGGGAATTGTCCGAAATGCGCAATGAAACTCGTGCCTGTTAAAGAAGACCAACGTCGAACGTCGAACTCCGATAAATCGCGAGCAGGCGTCCCACATTCAACGTCCAAGGTAGGGGCGATGGAAAGCCCGCCCGTTGCTTCGCATCCGTTACGGGACCACAATCGCCCACATCATGAACACGATCACCCGGCTTCGGTCGCCGCGGCGACCTCGGGAGCGGAAGGCGAGCACAAGCACGAAATGCACATGGAGATGCATTCTACAGTGGATCTCGTCGACCCAATGAGCCGCGAAGGGTCCGGGACAAGCTGGTTGCCGGATTCGTCACCGATGTACGGCCGCATGTTCATGTTCGACGACAACATGCTGATGTTGCATGGCGCGATTTTCCCGCGCTTCACAAACGTCAGCACGCGACGCGGCGACGATCGGATCGATGCGCCGAACTGGTTCATGGGGATGTATTCCCATCCGCTTTGGAATGACGCGCAATTCGGTGCGCACTTAATGATGAGCCTTGATCCGCTCACCGAGGGTGGACGCGGCTACCCGCTTCTGTTTCAAAGTGGCGAATCGTGGAACGGAGAACCACTGCACGACCGGCAACATCCGCACGATCTCTTTGACGAACTCTCGTTTAGTATTTCCCAGAAACTCCATCACGATCTGAGCACTTACATCTATTTCGGTTATCCCGGGGAACCGGCGCTCGGTCCTCCCACATTCATGCATCGCCCTTCCGCGATGGACGATCCCGACGCGCCAATTGGCCATCATTGGCAGGATTCAACACACGTCACTTTCGGTGTAGCCACCGCGGGTCTGGTTTGGCGCAATGTGAAAATCGAAGGCAGCATCTTCACCGGCCGCGAACCGGACGAAGACCGTTACGATTTCGACCAGCCGGATTTCGATTCGTACAGCGGTCGAATCTCCTGGAACCCGACGCGAAATCTGGCGCTACAAGTTTCTTTCGGTTACATCAAAAGCCCCGAAGCGATCGATCCCGAACTTAACCGGCATCGCACAACGGCATCGGCGATCTACAACCTTCCGCTTGGACACGACAGCAACTGGTCAAACACATTCGTCTGGGGTCAAAACAACGACACCGGCGAAGGCAAAACACAATCGTTCCTCGTCGAATCAAATTATCAGCGCGGACGCGACACGGTTTACTTCCGCTGGGAACGCGTGGAAAAATCCGGACACGAACTGGTTCTCAACGAGGCCGCCGACAGGCGCGTCTTTCCAGTAGGCGCGTACACGCTCGGTTACGTGCGCGACTTGTCACACGGCAATGGGCTCGACATTGGCCTCGGTGCGCAATTCACCATCAATAATAATCCCGATACGCTCGATCGTTATTACGGCGACGATGTGGGTTACGCCTTCGAATTTTTCCTGCGTATCCGCCCATCGTTGCACAGTCACGGCACGCACGAGCACGCAGAGCACGTCGCAGGAATGGAAAAATGATGACAGGGCGCGACATGAGTTTAGCTGCCGTGGCAGCGGCGCGGCGTGTGCGCTCACGGTACAATCAAATGAAAAAGTCGCGTCCGAGGCAAGCGCCCGTACGAATAGCACTCTAGTTTCGACAGTCGCCGAAGTGGCATGTTAAGACATCTGGCCAAATGAAAAATCTATGGCTCGCCATCGCATTGTTTGTCGGTAGCGGATCAACCATTTGTGGCAATGGCGGCGCCTGGCAGACCGGAATCCCGGCGACGGGTAACGCGAGTTCTTCTAAGAATGACCGCCATACTGATGTCACCATCGAAAATGAATCGCTGAAAATTGATCTACACCCTGAGTATGCGGACGTGACCGTCCGTTACCGCATGCACAACACGGGGCCCAAAGTGCAGCAGGATTTCTTTTTCCCAGTCGAGCGCTGGGGAGAAAATCCAGATTCCGACAACCAGGGAAAGAGCAACGACATCGATTTTTACCAAATCAACGTTGACGGAAAGGAATTGAAATCGACGAACGTGGCCGGACCGAAGCAAAAAAGCAGCGAAGCAAAAGAAGAAATCACCGAAGCGAACCAGCAAAACAGCAAAGCGAACCAAAAACCGACCGAAGAAACCAGCAAAACGACTGAAGATAGCAGTCAGGCAGAAGGAGAAGAAGACAGCGGCGCGGAAGGAACCAGCGACGTAAACGAAGAAAATGACGAAACGACATCGGGGTCGTTCTGGCAACAAGACCTGTTTACAATCAAGTCATGGAAGAAATCAGTCATTCCATTCGAGCGAAATCAGACGCGGGACGTGACGATTCATTACAAGGCTGGTTACTCCGAGAATGACGAATCGGTGTCGGATGATTCGCACATTAGCAACGCCACTTTTGCATATTCGCTGTCGCCTGCAGCAACGTGGAAAGGCCCAATCGGTAAAGGCAGAATTGAGATCAACATACTTCATCCTGAACCCGAAGACGTTTCGATACAGAAGCCGAAGGATCGGTTCAAAAAAGTCAGCGATACGCGTTACGAATGGGAGTTTAAAAACCTGAAGCCGACGATGGAGGACGACATCCGCATTGTCGCACATTCAAAGTATGATTCGTATCCGACTGGTTATTCCGAGGAGGATTTCCAGCGTCGTGCTGAGTACGTCATTCGGGGCAATCAGTATTTTCTCGACAACACTGATTACGATGCGACTGCGACCTCGACTCTGGCGCCGCAGGGCAAACACCATTACGAGGTCCAAAACATCAAAGGTCGTTCCGAAGAGGGGTCGCCGTGGGCTGAAGGCGTTGACGGAGATGGCATCGGCGAGAGCATCACATTAGACGTGAAACGCCCGTTGCCGCTGTACG
>DATARG010000176.1:0-4284 GCA_036264275.1 Candidatus Udaeobacter sp.
GATCAACTGTTCGATGTCGCGGCCGAATAAAAGATCGAGAGTCCAGGCAATCATCACCCGCAGTTTCTTCACGAGTCGCGGAAGCTTGGCGATGTAAACCGAGCGCCACATCCACCAGGCGATGAAACCCGAGAACTTGAACCCAAAGAAACTCGCCACGCCGGTGTGGTGGCCGATGCTCGCGAGCATGCCCATCGTTCGATATCGAAACCGCTGAGCGGTTGGCAGAGAATCGTGCGCTCGACGTTCTTCGCTGCCACGATCGCTTCGCGCATTCCGTGCTGCGCAGTTGGCGGATAAAAACCCTTACTAGCCAGGTCGGGAACGGCCGCGCAATCGCCCACTGCCCAGAGTCCGGTGAATCCAGGAACCTGGAGATATTCATTTGTGTAAATCCGCCCTTTCTCTTTCGGACACGGCAAAGCTGCGACCACCGGGCTGGGTTTAACCCCCGCAGTCCAAATGAGTGTCGCAGCGGGGATTAATGTGCGATCGTTCAGCGTAACGACCCATCCATCGTAACTCGCCACGCGTGCGCCCTTGATTACTTCCACTTTGCGCTCGCGCAGTTTCCGTTCGGCATAGCGACCGAGCTCTTTGCCTAACTCCGGCAACAAATAATCGCCGGGATGAATCACTGCGACGCGGATCTCCTCATCGCCCAGATGTGGATAGAACTTCGCAGTTTCACGCACAAAATCGTTGACTGCGCCAGCCGTTTCCGCGCCGGCAAATCCGCCGCCCGCGATCACGAACGTGAGCCATTGACGGCGCGCCGCTGCATCTTTCTCCAGCGTTGCTTCTTCCAAGAACGCCACCATCCGGTTTCGGAGTAGCGCCGCATCGCGAAGATTCTTCATCGTCACCGACCAAGCGCGAAGGCCGGCGTTGTCGAAGAAATTCGTTTCCGAGCCCAGCGCGAGAAGCAGGTGATCGAACTCGAACTCCAGCTCGGCCCGCTCGAGTCCATGGACGCACCGAACTTTCCGCGCGCTAAGATCGAAATCTTGCACGTCGGCTTCGATTACGTTGACGTGGTGCAGAATGCGCCGCAACGGGTTCACGATGTCGCCAGGCGCAAGATCGCCCGCCGCCACTTCATGCAGCATTGGCGTGAAGAGAATAAAGTTCTCCCGCGCGATCAGTATTACTTCGATATCCGCCCGCCGTGCCAGATACTTGTCGAAATACTTTGCCGCGTATAATCCCGCAAATCCGCCGCCCGCGATCACGATCTTTGTCTTCTTCATGCGAAAAAATCACATGTCGCTGTGGTGTTGTGAAAGACTCTGTTTCTT
Organism: Candidatus Udaeobacter sp.; assembly: GCA_036264275.1. GTDB lineage: Bacteria > Verrucomicrobiota > Verrucomicrobiia > Chthoniobacterales > UBA10450 > Udaeobacter. Next base: position 1,299 of record DATARG010000176.1, read on the forward strand.
TTCTCAGCATGCAGAACAGGCATGCTGCGCGTCGAAGTGCGATCTCGGTGTCCCGGCGCCGCGACCAAAGCCCTTAAGCAAGCACAAACAAGTGTCGCTTGGCCGGTACCCAAAAAGTGTTATTCAAACAAAATGAGCAAAACCGCGATCCGTTTCAAAGCTAAACTCTTCCGCCCAGCCGAGACCGAGAAGGCCGACTCATGGACCTTTCTCATCCTGCCAAGGAACGCGAGTGCGAAGCTTCCTTCGCGGGGCGTAACAGCGATCGAAGGCACAATCAATGGCTTCGCTTTTGAGGCCGTGCTTGAGCCGGACGGGCAAAAGAGTCACTGGCTCAAAATAGACCGGAGACTGCGCGAACATGCGGACGCAAAGGTGGGGGATGTTGTCGCTCTCGAGATCGCGCCTGCTACAAAAGAACCGGAACCAACAATGCCGACAGATCTGAAAAAAGCTCTCGCGAGCGCCGCCCCGAAGACACAAGCGTTGTGGTCGGACATCACGCCCAACGCACGCCGGGATTGGATTCATTGGATCACGTCGGCCAAACAACCAGAAACCCGCGCGCGCCGGATCAAAAATGCCTGCTCAATGCTGGCAACCGGAAAGCGGCGCGTTTGCTGCTTTGATCGATCCGGATTCTACAGCAAAAGCATGAGCGCTCCTAAAGCGGCTAATTGATTTCGCTGCGGCATCGACAGAATCGACGCGCTTTTGCATCGCTTCCTGGAGATCATCCAGGGTATTTCGCCAAAGGGGGAATCGACTAACGCGTTTTTCGACTTCCTGGATGATTTATAGCCGCACCAAGCAATGTAAGCGGTAGAAGCGACACTAAGAATGTCAGGTGATACCAAACCGGGAATTTATCCCAGATCATGTAGTGCCCTGGAATGAAAAGACAAAGCAAAACAATTCCGGCGAGAATGCCCCCTCTCATCCGGCCCTTGTCGATCCATGCGGCCACAAATCCCGCGCCACAAGTAGAGATCGCTCCCAAAACAAGCCGGGCGATCTTCATTGCTAACGTAAAATTGAATGCGATCTCGGCCTCATGGTAATGTGGCCACCAGGCGCGCAGCGCCAGATTTACGACGGTGGCGACAAAGAACCAGGTGACCAGTGCTGCGACCACAGCGCCGACGATCTTTAGGATCGCATGGCTACTGGAGGGCGTATCAAGTTGAGCGTTTGGCAGTGGTATTGTTTCCATATTAGTTTGATTATAATATTACAATTATAATATGAAAGCCGAATTTTATATCCTCGGCATCCTTCACCGCGGTGATTTTCACCCGTACGAAATTAAACGGCGGCTCAATAATGCTCTGGTCGAGTGCTATACCGATGTCGATGTCGGCACCCTTTATTATGCGGTGCGTCAACTGGTCAAATCCGGCGATATCACACCGAAAACGAGGGAGAAGGTTTCGCGCGGGGGCGAACGCACGATTTACCGAATAACGTCTCAGGGCCGAAAGCGATTTCAGAAGCTTTTGCTAGAACGATTTCGGGAGCAAGGAACCGTGGCGCAAACCATTTATCCGGCTCTGCTCTTTCTCGATCTCGCTGAATTGCCACCTGTAGCCGAGCTGTTGCGTGAACGCTTACGCCAAACCGAATCAGTACTGGCAAAGACCAGTGCGATTAAAAAACAGATCGGCGCTGGTCTCGGGAGCGGCAATTCTCATCTGATGGATCACCTGATTCAGATTCGTCAACTGGATTGCAAATCATTACGGCGATTGTTACGCGAGGTTGAAACCGGAAAAATTCGAGCGCCTCGACCTGCTGCTATCAAGCAACTGGGTTCGTTTTCCCCTGCTGCGAAGCAACGCGCGTAGAGTCACTCTGCCAAGTTGCGAGACAATCAATTAACGCCGCTCGGGAATGGCGTGTTGTTCTTCGAAGCAGGATTTCAATTTATTGAGATTAACGGGAACACGCGCGTGTGCATCGCTTCGCGCAGCGCGAAGATATTGCACCGGCCATGAAACGGATTGGCGAAGTTCCCGTGCGGCGCGCAACGGCCAGTAGGGCTCGCGCAGAAATTCGCGCGCCATCAGAATCGCGTCGGCTTGGCCTGTGTTAATGATGTGTTCGGCTTGCGCGGGGGATGTGATCATGCCAACGGCGGCTGTCAAAATGCCTGTTTCTTCGCGAATACGCTGCGCAAACGGTGTTTGATAACCCGCGCCGACAGGAATTTTTGCGTGCGGCACGGTGCCGCCGGACGAACAATCGATAAGGTCGACACCGAGTTGTTTCAGCTCCCGCGCGAGCGCGATTGATTGTTGCAGGTCCCAGCCGCCCTCCACCCAGTCGATCGCTGAAATGCGCACGAACAACGGCGCGCCTTTCGGCCAGGCGCCGCGCACTGCTTGCACGATTTCGCGCAACATGCGCGTGCGATTTTCAAACGAGCCGCCGTATTCGTCATCGCGTCGGTTGCTCAAGGGTGATAGAAATTCGTGAATAAGATAGCCGTGCGCGCCGTGTAGCTCGATGACGCGAAAACCGGCATCGCATGCGCGACGCGCGGCCGCGGCAAAGGCAGCGACAATCTCCCGGATACCATCAAGCGTGAGCGCCTGCGGAATAGGATAATTGTCTGTGAATGGAATCGCGCTCGGCGCCACGACGTTTTTCCAACCGCCTTCGCTCTCCGGAACGACGCCGTCGTTTTCCCACGGCCGGCGCGTGCTCGCCTTGCGACCTGCATGCGCCAGTTGCATTCCCGCGACGCTGCCCTGTTCGTGAATAAAACGAACGATGCGGCGCAACGACGCGACGTGATCGTCGCTCCAGATGCCGAGATCCTGCGGACTGATGCGGCCTTCAGGCAAGACCGCAGTCGCTTCTGTCATGACCAATCCAGCGCCACCGACCGCGCGGCTGCCAAGATGGACAAGATGCCAGTCGTTAGCCAGTCCATCGGTGCTCGAATATTGGCACATTGGTGACACAAAAACGCGGTTGGCAAATT
>DATARG010000205.1:0-1748 GCA_036264275.1 Candidatus Udaeobacter sp.
ACGGAAGCCGGGAAGGACACGATGTTTCTCATTCGCGTGACCCATTCGTCTGGAATGCTCGAAGGTAAGTACACGGCTGAAACCAAATTTCCGCCGACGGATCATCGCAGCCATCGGCCGCGCAGTTGGCTGCTGAATGGAGTAAAAAAGGTTGAGCAATTGCGATTTCTCGAAAATGCCGAGCGCACGTTGGGACAAGTGGCGTTGCAATGGTTGCTGACCGATGATCGGGTGGCTTCGACGCTGCCGAACATTTACAACGAAGAACAGCTTGGAGAATTCGCCAAAGCGCCCGACACGGCGCCGCTAACGTCGGATGAGATGGCAAAAATCGAGGAACTTTATTCCGAAAATTTCGGCGTGGAAGAAGAGCCGCCGAGATTCAAGGGGACCATGGAACTGCCACAAGAGACGGCGGTGGCCTAACGAGTCTCCTAACCGAACGGAGTCATCCCCAACGAAGCGAGGGATCTCCTGATCGGGCGCACAGCGCGCCGACCTGTGATGTGATTCATTCAGCTATCGAGAGAGCCTTCACTTCGCTCGGGATGACAGGCAAACCATGGAACTGTCGAAAGAAACGGCCGCGGCGTAGCAATTATTGTAGAGCAGGCGCTCCGCCTGCCTAAGTAAAGAAAAGGCAACCGGAGCGGTTGCCCTACAATTCAGACGGTAGTTGGTGGCGATTCGTGCAATTCGTTTACCTAATCTGATTCGTCTTGTTCCTCGACCGGTTCGGCCCGGCGAATTTCGGGTTCTTCCTGAACGCGCCGCCGCGAATGGCCGGCAATCATCTGATCTTTGTAAACGTCCTTGAACACGTCGGCGATCATGGGCGCGGCGGCGGAACCGCCGTGAACTTTGCTCCCGACGTCGCCTTCGTAGACAGCCGCGAACGCGTATCGCGGTTGATCGGCAGGCAGAAATCCGGCGAACCACGCCGCGGTGCGTTCTTTGTGTTTCGGTCCCCATTGAGCGGTCCCGGTTTTGCCCGCGACTTCGACATTTCCGAGGCTGGCCTGATGCGCGGTACCGCCGGCACCATTAACGACGTCGATCATTCCGGTGCGCACTTGCTCCAGCGTCTCAGCCGAAAGATCGAGGTTTCGTTTCGCACGCACCTGGTAGGCGGTTACGATTTGGTTATCGAAAGTCTGCACCTGCTGAACCAGTCGCGTCTGATAAAAGGTTCCACCGTTTGCGATGACCCCCATCGCCTGTGCCATCTGCAAAGGAGTAACCTGCACGTCGCCCTGGCCGATCGATATGTTTGCGATATCGCCGTTTAAGATTTTTCGACCGTGCGTGGCCTTCATGAATTCGTCGTTCGGAATGCGGCCTTCTGCTTCGCCACGCAGCGGAATCCCGCATTTTGCGCCGAAGCCCAGTTTCAATGCCCAATCAATGATCGGCTCTGAGCCGGTCTTTATCCCGACCTGGTAAAACCATGTGTCACACGATTCGGTAAGTGCCTGTACGAAATCCATGGCCCCGCGATCGCTCTTTTTCCAGTTGTGAAACGTGACGTTGCCGATCTGAAGTGCTGGCACGCATTGATATTGATCCTGCGGATAGACAGCGTGCGTCTCCAGCGCAGCAATGCCCACGGCGACCTTGAATGTTGATCCCGGAGGATAGGACGACCGATACGCGCGCGGCAAAAGCGGAATGTCCGGATCCGACTGCAACGCTTTGAGTTGATCCGGTGAGATGGAGGGAACGAACACGTTCGGGTCGAAGGTGGGCCA
>DATARG010000264.1:0-6844 GCA_036264275.1 Candidatus Udaeobacter sp.
GCGCCTCGCGTTCGCAGCGCGTTAGATCGTTCGGCTTCTCCGAACATGATGGCGACGGCCGGCCCTCGGGTCGCTGGGCTTCGGCGAGAGGGCTCCCATCGGTGCCGCACTATTCAACCGCACAAAAAACTTTGCGCGCAGTTGTCGATCTTGGCTAAAATGACGCGATGCTTCAGACGGCGCAACGGACCGCAAAGGTAAAAAAGAAAAAGCGTGTGCCCGCATCGCCGGGCGAAACTGCTGCGGACAAAACTGCGCCTCCCCATGAACGCTTTCTCGAAGCCTTTCGCTGGATGTTGCTGACGCGCACGCTCGAGGAAAAGCTCGTTAGCCTCTATCGCGGCGGTCAAATAACGGGCGGTGTTTACATCGGTAAAGGCCAGGAAGCGGTCAGCGTCGCTTGCGGATTGTTTTTAGACAAGGGCGACATCTTTGCACCGTTGATTCGGGACCAGGCCGGACGATCGGCGTTTGGCGAACCGCTAGTCGATGTTACACGCACATACCTGGGCTCGCGTCTCGGCCCGATGCGCGGGCGCGACGGCAATATCCATCGAGGACATCCACGCGATAACGAACTGGCAATGATCAGCCATCTCGGCGCGATGGTTTCCGTTACCGTCGGCACGCTGTTGGCAAAGCGATTTCGAGGAGAAAAAAATTTCGTCGGCCTCACCTGTATCGGCGAAGGCGGGATGCAGGCGGGTGCGTTTCACGAAGGAATGAATATTGCCTCCGTGGAACAAGTGCCGCTCGTGGTGGTGGCGACAAATAATCATTACGCGTACTCGACGCCTAACGATCGTGAATTTGCGTGTGATGATTTAGTCGAGCGGGCGATCGGGTATGGGTTTGAAGGCTACAGTCTCGATGGAACCGATCTTGTCGCGTGCCTGGATGTAATTGGTGGCGCGGTGAAACGTGCGCGCGCGGGGCGGCCGCCGCAGTTGGTTATCGCCTCGGTGCTGCGACTTTCCGGTCACGGCGAGCACGATGACGCGAGCTACGTGCCCGAAGAGATGAAGTGTCAGCCATTTGCGCGCGACTGTTTGAAGGTCGCCGAGCAAAAGATTATAGAGTCCAATCTACTGGATCCTGAGACACTGGCCGAATGGCGCAAAGACGCCGTCGCGCAAGTGGACGAGGCGGTGGCCACGGCTCAAAAAGAAGCCGTGCCAGAAGGCAACAAAGAAGATTGGTGCGCGTTGTCGGTACGTGAGCTGATGGATAATGCGAACAAAGATGAATGACGAAGGAATGACGAAGCACGAATGCCGAAATAAAACCGTCTGTTTGATGGAACATTTTCGTCATTCGTCATTCGTCATTCGTCATTCGTCATTTTCCTCATGAGCATCACTTACCTCGAAGCGATCCGAGAAGCGCAGGCAAAGGTGTTGCGCGACGATGATCGCGTTTTCATTTACGGACAGGATGTCGGCGGGACATTTGGCGGCGCGTTCAAGGCGACGAAAGGATTGGCGAAGGAATTTCCGGGGCGCGTGCTGAACACGCCTATCAGTGAGGATGCGATCGTCGGCACTGCCATAGGAGCTGCGATGCAGGGAATGCGACCCATTGTCGAAATGCAGTTTGCGGATTTCTCAAGCATCGCCCTGAACCAGATTCTCAACAACGCGGGCACCCATTACTGGAGAACAGGCGTGCCGGTGCCGATCACGGTGCGTTTACCTTCCGGCGGAACGAAGGGAAGCGGCCCGTTTCACAGCCAATCGATGGAATCGCTTTACGCGCATTATCCGGGTCTCATTGTGATGACGCCGGCAACTGTGGAAGACGCTTACACGATGCTGATAGAAGCTGTGGCAATCGATGATCCGGTTGTGTACTGCGAGCACAAATATCTTTATTACCATCTCAAGACCGACAAACTACCGGACAAAGGTTTACCGACTGGGCATGCGCGTATTGCGCGAGAAGGGCGCGATCTTACGATCGTGAGTTACAGCGCAATGACGCAGGAATCTTTAGCCGCTGCGGATGAACTCGCGCGCGAAGGCCTCGAGGTTGAAGTTGTCGATTTGCGCACGGTCAAACCGTTGGACACAGACACCGTCCTTGCATCTGTCGCACGCACAGGTCGCCTGCTTTGTGTGGGCGAATCTTTTCCCTGGGGCGGCACCACGGCGGAGGTCATCGCACGAGTCACTAACCAGGGCTTTCATCTGCTTGATGCGGCGCCCCAACGTCTCAACGCGAAAGACACACCGATTCCGTATCATCCAAATCTCTGGACCGCGCACCGGCCGAACGCGAAAAACATTGTCGCAAAAGCGCGGGCGTTGCTCCGAGAATAGAATCTATGCCGCAAGTCCCGATCATCATGCCGCAGCTTGGCGAATCGATCGCCGAAGCGACAATCGTCGATATCAAAGTCAAACCTGGCGACGACATTGTGGACGATCAGGAAATTATCGACGTCGAGACCAACAAAGCGGTCATGGGAGTGACCACGCCGTGCAAGGGCAAGATCGACAAGATCACGGCGCAGTTAAAGGAGACTTATCCCGTGGGCGCTGTGCTCGGCTACATTGAAGCGAGCGAACAAGACGCTGCGCGTTTCGCCAAACACGCGCCGGCGGCTCCACCGCAGGAGCAAGTTGCCGAAGAAATCCCCGCGCGCGCCGATCAGGAAGTTGCTCCGGCGCGAGAAAGGAAGATCATCGCGCGCGACGGCAATGGCGACCGAGCCGGCGATCTGCCCGTTCCAGCAATCACGAAAGGCGCAAGCTTCATGTCTCCTCGCGTGCGCGCGCGGATGGCTGAATTGCAGCTGACAACTGCTGATCTCGCAGGAATCATGGGAACCGGCGCCGGTAACCGGGTGACGATCAAAGACCTCGACGGTTTTCTGCACAAGATCGACAATCAAACGGCGCAAGAAGCTTCAAAAATTCGCGCCGGCGTAGCCGATGCGATGCGCCGGAGCTGGACGCGTCCGCTTTCGACGATCGGTTCATCGGTGAAACTGGATCCTGTGTTACAAGATCGACAATCCCGCGACCCCAAGCCCGGCCTCGGCCTTTATGCGCTCCGCGCGCTCGCGCTCGCGCTGGCCGAAAATCCAGCGGCGGCGGCGAAATTCATCGGAAACCGCGTAGTACAATTGAGCTCGATCGACATCGGAATCGCTGTGGAAGCCGAAGACGGAATCATGGTGCCAGTCATTCGCGGTGCGGACAAAACTTCACTTGCCGATCTCACCACAAAATACAAGGAATTGATCGACCTCGCGCGACAGAGGCGGATTTCGCCTGACATGCAGGCTGGCGGCATAGCAACCGTTTCCAATTTCGGAATTTTCGGAATGGAATGGGGCACGCCGATTCCCCTGCCCGATCAAACGTTGCTGCTCGGCCTTGGCACAGGCAAAAAGGTTCCATCGTGGGCCGAAACGAAAAATGAATTTGTACCGAGGACCGAAGCCCAAATTACCTTAAGCTTCGATCATCGCAGCATCGACGGCGGCGGTGCCAGTCGGTTACTCAAACGCGTGATCGAACTGCTCGGCAATCCCAAGGAACTCTGAGCGTCGCGTCTGCTAAACGCGACGCTTAATGCCGCTGCACGTGAGATCGCGCCTTTTTATTCACGCGGGATTTGCTAAGTGCGGAAGCGCGAGCATTCGCACCGCGCTTTTTCAGAATTTTCGCAAACTACAGCAGGATAATGTTTTAGTTTTCGACAAAGACTTAAAAATTGCGCGAAGGGCTGCCGATCTCATCGGCACACCGATTTGGTCCCTTGAGCAGGCTAGAAAACAATCCGAAAACCTGACACGGAGACTCAGTGCGGAAATTGCACCGGTGCTAAAGCGAAAAGGAGATCATCTTGCGATCCTTAGCGCCGAAAATCTGGCTAATCCTGGAATGGCCGATCTATTCGCAGGACTCGACGGTCGATGTGATGTGTCGGTGATTTTCTACATTCGTCCTCAACTTCAATGGATACCATCGGCGTGGAAGCAATGGGGCCTGAAAACGGGAACGTCGCTCAGCGATTTTGTTGCTCAGTGCATCAACACTCGGACACCAACATTCCGGCGCGATATCGAGAGCTGGAAAAGCACGCTGCCGGCGGCAAACATCCGTGTCCAATTCTTGATCCCCGAATTGCTGGCCGGAGGAAATCCGGCTCAGGATTTTTTCAATTTGCTCAACCTTTCACAGCAAAAATATCGATTTGAAAGCGAAGCCCGAAATCCCAGTCTCGACGTTTCGGTACTGCACGTATTATCGAAAAATCCGCATCTTTTCTCTGATGTTCACGACAACCGGCTGATGCTGGCCTTAACGCGTGCGCTCCCAAAGGAATATCGATCGACCAACGTTGACATGCTTTCTGCAGAGCAAGAAGCCATGATCGAAGAATCTTTCCGCGATGAAAACCGATGGCTCTTAAATACGTATTGCAGCAAGGAAGACGTCGATCGGATCTACCTCAAGCACTTCACGCCGCGAGAGGCGGACGCCAGATATTCAGATCTGATTGAGTCTGATCTCATTTACCGTTGCCTCGGAATCATCCTGGAATCGATAGCATTCAGCAGCGAGCAACCAGAGAGGGATAAAAGCAAGAGTCAGGAGCGCAACTCCGCTCTATTTGAAGAAGAGTAGCGCCAGGCAGCGATACTGCCGAGCAGGACGATCAATCCGGAAACGATAGCCAAACACCCGCCCCACAGTAACCAGGTTGGTCTGTACACAAGTGTCAGCCGCGCATGTGTGCCTGCTGGAACTTCGAGAATTGGAAATAATCCGTGATAAGACGCGACAGCGAGTTTCTGATCGCCGATACGTGCCTTGTATCCACGGAAGTACGGCCGCGAAAAAGTCAAAAGCGCGGGCTGATCACCAGCCGGGACATTAATGTCTGCGTTGATGAAATTTCGTGACTCATCAATCTGTGAAATCGTCGCCAGCGCAAACTTATCGTTAGGCCGCGAATCGATCGAAGCAACCGAGCGGACCCGCGCGAAGGGCGGGCTGCGTCGATGAAACACGTTTCCTTCATCGGTTGAAACGACCAGTTCCCATTCAGAACTCGGCTGCGGCGTTATATTCACTTCTCGTGCAACGACGACGCCGTCCACGCCCATCAACGCCAGCTTGCCATCTCTGCCGGCTTGATCGTTGAGTAAATGGGTTCCTACATCTGGATTAATTTCACCATGGATGCTGGTCGCAAACTCGCGCGCCACGCCTGCAGCACGGATAGGGCTGTAGCCATTGATGAATCGTAAGCCGGCCCACATCGGCGTGCTTCCCGGTCGGAGCGTTTGGCCGACCGGCTCCGCTTTATTTGTCATAGCGTAGGTAAGCTCCGCCCATGGATAGACGCTGAGATAAAGACGCTGCGGATCGAGCGGTACCGGCTTAAGCAGTTCCTGAGAAAAATTATATCTGGGAACTCCACAGTTTGTCGGCACGCCGACATAGGTGGCGAGCAATGCGCAAAGTGTGATTGCGACGGACACCCATGACTGAAAATAGGAGCCACGTAGCAGGAATGCCAAACAGATCCAAACTGAAGCTAATCCAAGAAAAATCCAAATGAACGGGAAAGCGTACGAACCAGTCGTGTGGAAGATTAATCCGGCAACGCTCGTCAAAACGACGAGTCCAAGCGCCACTGTAGCCAGAATCGCTGACCCCGGCTTGAGCCGCAACGCCTCTGCAGCGCAGATTGCGAAAACGAGATGGAACAACGGCAGCCAGCGAAAACTCCAACGAAACAAGCCGGCAGTTGGAATCATGCAGAGTAAAAGCACGACCAGCAGCAGTACGAGCTCCCATTTTATTCGCCTAACGAATTGTCCGCCATACCTGACAAGTCCGGTAATAAACGCGGCCGGAGCGACCAGACCGCAAGCCAATTCGGCCGCCGCATGCGGACGACCGCGGGAGGAAAAATCGATCCAGTTCGCCGTCCATGATGGGAGAATTAATCCCGGGAGTGCCGCGGGCGGAACACGCCACTGCCAATGTGCTGCGGACGACTGCAACTCGCGGGCGGAACCTTGAACCAGATCAAGGAGCGCCAGCCACGCAGGTGCGGAAAGCGCGAAACCGAGCACCACGCCGACGAGCATCGGCATCATCGAAGAAACGGTTCGAGTTTGGACCAGGGACTTAATCGATAACCACGCAATGAGGAGCAGTAGCATTACAACGGTGTATGGAAATCCCCCCGTGACGAGCAGGTAAACGAACGGCGCCGGCCAAAGAAAACGCCATTTCGTTCGCCGCGAATCCAGAGCGCGCTCCGCTCCCCACCATGCCCATGGCAACCAGGTGAAGGCACCGAGAGCACCGAACCAGTCGGTCGCACCCCAACAGATGATCCAGCCGTTAAGCGAAGCGATTAGCGCAACAAAGAGCGATAACGGAATTGAAAATTTGAGCTCACGCGCAAGAAGAAATGCGCCAATTGCCAAAACAAACAGGTGCATGATCGAAACCGCAGCAGCCTGCTGCGAAAATGTGAACGGAAATTTCCAGACCAAAACGACGACTGCGTTCACAAACACCGAAAAGGTGCCGTACTGAAATTCGCCGGCGAGATTGCCGCAAACCCACGAATACGGACTTAATATCGGCCAGTGACCCTCGGACCAACCGCGCGCCATGTCGGCGAACACAGGCAGCACCGACAACTCATAATCATCGTTCCAAAAGACGAGCGGATTGTGCCAGAGCAGGATGAGGGAGAAGAGAAGGACGATTAGGCCGGCTGAAAACGCACCCAGGGCATTTTGCCACTGATTAACACGGATTTTCACAGATGCAGAAAAAGCAATCCATGAATGCGTGTTTCATCTGTG
>DATARG010000279.1:0-3386 GCA_036264275.1 Candidatus Udaeobacter sp.
CTTGGGATAAGGATAAAGCGCTTCCGCGATAAGCAATTCATCAGTTTCGGGTCCATAAGCATCCGCCGTATCGATCAAGTTTGCGCCGAGCTCGACCGCGCGTCGGAGAACTTTGAGCGCATTCTCGCGATCCGGCGGCCAACCCCATATCCCCTCGCCTGTCAGTCGCATCGCGCCAAATCCAAGTCGGTTGACTGGCAGATCGCCACCAATTCTGAAAGTGAAATCATCGCTTGCGGATGCAGCCGCAAAGAGCGTGGCCGCTCTGCGTGCCAAAAGCGACGCCCCGCCTGCTAGAGCCGCACGAACAAATACTCGCCGGGTAATCGTGCCGTTATGTCGCTCATCGTTTTTTGCCAAAGATCTTTCATTCATAACGCAACTTAGTTTCACGTAGTACGCCGCACTACCGAAATTTCAGCTGGGCTTTGCCTTTCATTCCCAAAATCTGAGTGATCTTTCTCGATGCTGGCGTCGAGTGATATCCGCGCTAGCTTTTCGTCATGTTAACGAGTCAAAAAGTTATCGACGCGATCAACGAGCAAATCGGATACGAGTTCAGCGCTTCGCTGCAGTATTACGCCATTGCCGCGCATTTTGCGGCTGAGGCTCTGGCTCAGCTTTCGCAACATTTTTTCCAACAGGCGGAAGAGGAAAAAGGCCACGCACTGCGGTTTATCAAATACGTGGTCGACGCCGGTGGACGTGTTGTAATCCCGGCGATCGATGCGCCAGAATCGAGGTTTAAGACAGCGCGAGATGCAGTGAAACTGTCACTCGATCAGGAGATTCACGTGACCAACCAGATCAACGGCTTGGTCGAACTTGCGCGAAAGGCGAACGACTACATCACGATCAATTTTTTGCAGTGGTTTTTGACGGAACAGCTCGAGGAAGTCTCGTCGATGGATCATCTGCTCAAGATCATAGAGCGCGCGGGCGATGATCTCTTGCAAGCGGATGAATATCTGGCTCGAGTCGGCGTAAGAGCGATTCCAGAGCCGGCAACGTGACGCTGTCCCCGGTCGTAGGGCAGGCGACCCGGCTGCCAGATGAGGTGGCAAACGATGCGCTTGTCCTGCCGAATCACCTGGTAATCTTCTTTAGATTTCTTCGGTGATTTTCAAAGACCATTTTTCGGAACAGGCGGCAGGTTATGCAAAGTTCAGGCCGCGGTATCCGCAGGGATTATTCGATTACTTGGAAAGCATTGCATCGAGTCGCCAGCTCGCGTGGGATTGCGCCACCGGGAATGGACAAGCAGCAGTTGGATTGGCGTCAGTGTTCGATCAGGTCATTGCGACCGATGCGAGTGAGAAGCAGATCGCGAACGCGCAGTCACATGACGTGGTCCAGTATCGTGTCGCCCCCGCAGAGAACAGCGGGATCGAATCGGAGACGATTGACCTGATCATGGTCGGACAAGCATTGCATTGGTTCGATCTCGACCGCTTTTATGCCGAAGCGCGGCGCGTCTTAAAAGCCGACGGCGTCCTCGCCGCGTCAGCTTACAATTTGCTGCACATCGAACCGGCTGTCGATGCTATTGTCGATCGATACTACCACGAGGTGGTCGGCCCTTTCTGGCCGCCGGAGCGCGAGCTCGTTGAGCAGTTCGCTAATCTTTCCTTTCCGTTTCATGAAATTGACGCCCCGCAATTGGAAATGACGGCGCAATGGAATTTAGATCATCTGCTTGGCTATCTTCGAACATGGTCTTCCAGACAGCGGTTCATCGCAGCGAAAGGGAGCGATCCGTTGGAGCAAATAATGGACGAGCTTCGCGGCGCTTGGGGTAAACGCGAGCAAACACGAAGCGTCATCTGGCCGCTGATCGTGCGAATCGGGCGTAAACCAATGATCGCCGGCGACATTGCGCCTTTCACAAAGGTTAGCCGTCGCACAAAAACGCTTGAATAGAACAGCGTAACAGCGGTCTAATCGGTCAATATGAATATGAAAGCAGCATTTAGTTTGTTGGCCGCAGCGAGTCTCGCTTTTAGCAGCGTGGCTTTCGCCGGAGCTAAAACATATGAGGTCACAGGGCCGGTCCTAGAAGTGAATGATTCTATGATCGTGGTGCAAAAGGGGAAAGACCGTTGGGAAATAAATCGCGACGCGAACACCAAAGTCACGGGTGACGTCAAGGTTGGCGATAAGGCCCACATCACCTACACAATGTCCGCAACCAACGTGGAAGTGAAAGCGGGCAAGGGCGGTAAAAAAGACGCGAAGGCCGCGCCAACGCCATAAACTAAGAATGACTTAAATCGCCGGATGCGCCTGGCGTGTCCGGCGATTTTTTGTAGCCATGTCGCTGCGCGACGTCTGAATTACGGCCCACAGGCCGTGGCTACATCATCTCCGCCACATTATTTCCGTCGGCCGCTTCCGCCGAGAATTCCGCCAAGCAGGCCGCGGGCGATTTGTCGACCTAGTTGGCTGCTCGCGGCGCGCATCGCGCTTTTGGCAATCGACGTAGCAAACGAATCGTGAACGCCACCGCGCGGCCCGATTGTTGGCTGAAATGCAGCGGTCACCGTTCCCAATGCTTCTGCAAGAACAGACGATTGCGGCTGTGAAGGTGCCGCCGGCTCTGGTGTCAATGGCCCTTCGCCCGTGCTTTGAGTCTTCTGCCCTGCTCGCGCCTGCAACTTTTCGTAAGCTGATTCTCGATCAACAGCCTTTTCGTAGTGACCGGCGAGAACCGACGAATCGATGATTTGCTTCCGCTGATCAGGTGTGATTGCACCAACCTGGCTGCGGGGCGGAACAATTTTCGCGCGCTCCACAACTTCGGGGCTACCATTTTCATCAAGCATCGACACAAGCGCTTCCCCGACCGCGAGCTCCGTGAGCACGGTCTCAGTGTTCAGCTCAGGGTTTTGACGAAATGTTTGAGCGGCGGCTTTCACCGCCTTTTGATCGCGCGGGGTAAAGGCGCGCAGGGCGTGTTGCACGCGATTACCAAGCTGACCAAGAACAACGTCTGGAATGTCCAGCGGATTCTGGCTTACAAAGTAAACACCGACGCCTTTCGAACGGATCAGTCGCACCATCTGCTCAATTTTCTGTTCAACTGCTGGCTCAATGTCCGTGAACAGCAGGTGCGCTTCATCAAAAAAGAAGACCAGCTTCGGTTTCTCCGGATCGCCAATTTCAGGAAGATTTTCAAACAACTCCGACAACATCCAGAGCAGAAACATCGCATAAACTTTCGGCGACTTTTGCATCAGCTTATCGGCAGCGAGAATGTTGACGACGCCTCGCCCATTTTGCGTTTGGATCAGATCTGCGAGGTTAAGCGCAGGCTCGCCGAAAAATTTGTCTGCTCCCTGCGATTCCAACGCGAGGAGGTTACGCTGGATCGTTCCGGCGCTGGCGGC
>DATARG010000067.1:0-7663 GCA_036264275.1 Candidatus Udaeobacter sp.
CTACACACTTTCGAACGGTTTTGCGTACGCCGAAATGTTTGCCGCGCGCGGAATCCCGGTCGATCAATTCGGGCCGCGTCTTTCGTTCTTTCTCGATTGCGGACTCGACGCGGAATATATTGCGCTCTCACGCGTGTCGCGCCGCATTTGGGCGATCGGGATGCGTGACGTGTTCAACGCGGGTCCGAGAGCGCAGCTACTCAAATTGCACACGCAAACCAGCGGACGCTCGTTAATCGCGGCCGAGTTCAAAAACAATCTCACCCGGACAGCCACGGAACTGATCCTGTCGTACATGAATGCCACAAATTCGTGCCACTCCAATAGCGCGGACGAACCGTTTACCACACCGAGCGAAGAATGGATCCGGCTCGCCGCGCACGGGCAGGCGATCTTGCTGGAGGAGTCCGGCATTTTTAAACACACCATGAACATGTTGAGCGGTTCACCCGGCATGAAAGCGGTCGAACGCGCTGTGGAAGCGGCAATCCTCGATGAATTCCGCGAGATCGAACGGCTCGGCGGCGTCCTGGCTGCGGTAGAAGAACGCTATCAACGCAGCCAAATTCAAAACGCCGCCCATCGGTACGAACAACAAATCTATGACGGCACTCGGCCAATCATCGGATTAAACAAGTATCGCGACGGGGAGGACGACGCTCCCGAGGTGAAGCTTGCGCGTACGCCGCGTGCGAAACAGCAGTTGCAAGTCGATCGGCTCCGCAAATTCAAAAAGAAAAATGCCGACAAAGCGAACCGCGCGTTGGATCAGCTCGCTGTTATTGCCGGGCGCGGCGAGAATGTTTTCCCCGCTCTACTTGACGCCGCCGAAGTTTGTTCGTTAGGCCAGATTACCGGACGTTTGCAGGAAGTCGTCGGCCGCTTTCGCCCGATGGTGTAACACCGGCATCCTTGCCTGTCTTGTCATAGAGGCTGCCAGCCTACACTGACTGGCTATTCCGCGGGCAGGATGCTCGCTCGACGGTACAGCCAAGATGGCTGGGTTACTATAGCCGCTTGAATCGCATGTTCTTGCCGTAGAACACGAGGCAACGCGAATCTACAACCCGCGTCGTGTTCATCGACACCACAATGCCTTTGCCCGCGGGAGTGATGGTGCCGGTTCCCGAATTTTCGAAGCTGTCCTCCCATTTGAACTCGAGAGTGTTTTTGCCGGTCACTTTCGCCTGACCCTCGCCGTCCGGCGCTGCGCCGTGCGCGTCATTGTAAGCGGCGTCAAAGGTGATCTGGATAGCATTTCCTGTTTGCTGAATGCTCATTTCAAAGACCGCCTGGCTATTGAGAAAATTCTTGTCCGCGTACTCGCCTGCCCAGTTCGGCTCCGCGCCGAACATTCTAAAGGCGATTGAAGTGAGGACGATCGAAACGAACAGACCAGCGCCACCATGCCGCATCGCCGCGGAACGACGATCCAAACAACTGCCAGCACGCATATTCATCACTATTTGTTGTTTCAGTTGTTCCGCAATCAGGAAGCTAACATCGATACGCAGGTGCGATGATTAATTACGCGACTCAACCAGTCGGAACACGAAGCAATGCCCGGAAAAGCTTACATCGGTACCAGCGGATGGAATTACAGAAGCTGGCGGAATGATTTCTACGGCGGCCTGCCGCAAAAAAAATGGCTCCGGTTCTGCGCGGAACATTTTACTGCTGTCGAGGTGAACAGCACGTTCTACAGACTGCAGCCGCAAAGCACGTTCAAGAAATGGCGGGACGAAACACCGGATGGATTTCCGTTCGCCATCAAGGGGCATCGCTACATCACGCATAACAAGAAGCTGATCGACGTCGAAGAACCGGTGATTCGTTGCCGTGATGCCGCAGCGCCGCTCGGCAAACGCTTGGCTGCTGTGGTGTGGCAGCTTCCGGCATTTTTTAAAAAGAATGCCGAGCGGCTCGATAAATTTTTGCAAACGCTGCGGCATTGGGAGAGCACACGGCACGCCATCGAGTTTCGCCACAAAACGTGGTTCGACGACGAAGTAGCCGAATGCCTAGCGAAGCACGGCGTCGCAGTTTGCATGTCAGACGCGCCGGATTGGCCGCTATGGGACCGGGTGACGACGGATCTCGTTTACGTCCGTTTGCACGGACACACGCGCAAGTATGCGTCGAGCTACAGCAAGTCCGCTCTCACGAAATGGGCAAAGCGCGCTGAATGCTGGCTACATGAAAACCGCGATGTGCATGTTTATTTTGATAACGACGGCGAAGGCGCGGCGCCGAAAAACGCACTCACGCTGTTAGAAATGTTGCGTTGAAAATCCCGTCGCATAGCAGCTAAAGCGACGCGAGGACGGGTGCGCTCCCGCAAGGCTGGCGCGAAGCAAATTTCGCACGAAGTGCCTTGGAGTGCGCGGGGCGTCTTCGCGCCGCTTTGGCCATGCCGGTTTGGAGCTGGCCGAAGCGCTCGAACGCTTTACACGCTTCGGTTCTGGCAGTGGCCGCAAAACCATGAAGTGCGTCCGCCGATTGTTGCTGATCTCAACGCGCGACCGCAGCGCGGGCATTTGCCGCGTTTCCCACGGTGTGTCAGCAGCCACGATTTCGGCAAACGATTAAAATCCGTTTTTAACGCAATTGCTTTTCCCAGCACATAGCGTGTTGCACGGAACAACCGCCTCAAATCTTCGTCGCTTAATGTGGCCGCCTCCCTGGCCGGGTGCATGCGTGCGCGGAAGAGAATCTCATCGGCGTAAAGATTGCCGATGCCGGCCATCAGCTTCTGATTCAGCAAAATTGCTTTCACGGCGCCGCGATGCGTTCGAAAAATCCTTCGGTATTCCGAGAAATCGAGATGCAGCGCGTCCGGACCGATACCGCGTTTTTGCAAAAATTCATCCACATTTTTGATTAACTCGATCTCGCCAAATTTCCGTTGATCATCGAACGCCAACCCGCAATTACACGCGAAACGAAAAATCACGCGCGCAGTTTTTGGCGCTGCTTCGTCGCGTTTGAGGTACTTAAGCGAGCCGGTCATGCCGAAGTGCAGTCGCAACCAAAGCTCACGACCGGTACGGACAAATAAATGTTTGCCGTGCCGGTGACTGTTTTCGAAGCGGCGTCCTTTTAATCGACGTGTCAGTTCACGCGCGAAAACGTGTTTCAAAACATACGCGTCCCGCACCTCGACACCGGTGATCCGCTGATGCAATGACGTGCGGTCCAGGTATCGCTTGAACGTTTCGACTTCAGGCAGCTCTGGCATCGCGCTTACGTTTACACTTAGTTCAGGTGATGTCCCGAAAGCAGCTGGATAACTTTGTGCAACTGTTAAAAGCGTCGCCTTTCGGCGCGGTGTTCAATCCGTGGTGGCAAATCGATGAGGAAAATGACATCGGCCGAATCGCACCAAGCATCAGGCGCCAACAATTACGCGGTTACATGCAAGAGCGCCTGGAACGCGTCAACCTCGTAGTCATTGGCGAAGCTCTCGGTTACCGGGGCGGTCATTTCAGTGGAATTCCGATGACTTCGGAGCGCATGTTGCTCCGCAAACAGCAAAACATTGTAGCGGGCATCAAGCCACGCCGCACGAGCAAGCCGGGTGTTTGTTCTGATGGTTTTTCGGAACCGACGGCGACGATTGTCTGGGACGCGTTGCTGAAGATTGGCGTGCTGCCAAACGAGTTCGTTTTGTGGAACGCATTTCCGTGGCATTCATTCGATCTCCGCCGCGGGTTGTTGAGTAATCGTGCGCCTAACGCCCAGCATTCGATGAATTTCAGATCCTGCGGTTTCGCGCAACCAACGCGAAACCTTTTCCATTCGAATGGGTCGATTTTGGCAACACTGAAATGAAATACTCGTCTGTCCTGACTCGCGTCTGGCGCGAATACGACCGGCGATTCTAGCAACATCGGCCCGGTTTTGAGTGGGATGGCCTATGTCTTCGGCGGTTCGCTCCTTTTGATCAATGCCGTCAAGAGGTCGATCGGAAGGGGGAAAAACGTCGTGGTATTATGTTCGCTGGAAATTTCGCGCATCGTTTGCAGGAAACGCAGTTGCAGCGCAATTGGTTCCTTGCTCATGATCGCGGCGGCCTGCACCATTTTTTCAGCAGCCTGAAATTCGCCTTCGGCATTGACGATCTTTGCGCGGCGCTCGCGCTCGGCTTCGGCTTGCTTGGCCATGGCTCGCTTCATCGTGTCGGGCAGCGCCACGTCCTTCACCTCGACCGCCGTGACTTTGACGCCCCACGGTTCGGTTTGCCGGTCGATGATCTCCTGCAATTTCTGGTTGATCGATTCGCGCTGCGAAAGCAGATCGTCCAAGGGGGCCTGACCGAGCACGCTGCGCAACGTCGTCTGCGACATCAGCGAGGTCGCTTTGAGAAAGTTCTCCACTTTCACGACGGCGGCTTGCGGGTCGACCACGCGGAAATAAACAACCGCGTCGACCGTCACCGGCACGTTGTCACGCGTCATCACCTCCTGCTTCTCGACGCTAATGGTAACGACGCGCAAATCCATTCGCACCATCCGATCGACGATTGGGATAAGGAAAATTACGCCCGGTCCTTTTGCGCCAAGCAATTTTCCGAGACGAAAAATGACGGCTCGCTCGTATTCGCGAAGGATCCGGATCGCCTGCGGAAAAATAATGATGGCAAGAATGATGATGGGCACGGCCCAACCGATCAGTCGCGGAAACGCCTCGAGTAGTTCCATGGAAGGCTCCTTCAGTTCAACAGTTCGTACCAATTATTGCGACGGCGCGGCTCGTATCCGGCTTCGCGAATAAGCAATTCTATTTGCGCGGCATCGAGCCGAAAGGTAGTCCCGGCGCTGCTGACCACATTCTCCTCCATCATTACAGAGCCAAAATCGTTGGCGCCGTATCTGAGCGCGATCTGGCCGATGTTCGGACCTTGTGTGACCCACGAGCTTTGGATGTTTTCGATATTATCCAGGAAAATCCGAGCTAGTGCTTGCACTCGCAGATACTCGGACACGCCTGTCGGTTGCTTTACCTTCAGCACCGTATGCTGCGGCTGAAACGTCCAACAGATAAACGCCGTGAATCCACCGCTGCGATCCTGTTGATCGCGAATCCGTTGCAAATGCTCGACGCGATCTTCGACGGTCTCGACATGGCCGAACATCATCGTCGCGCTCGATTTTAATCCGAGTTCGTGGGCCACCTGCATGACTTCCAGCCACTGGTCGGTGTTGATTTTTAAAGGCGCAATCCTCTTCCGTACCCGGTCCACGAGGATTTCGCCGCCGCCACCCGGAATCGAGCCGAGCCCGGCCGCCTTGAATTGCGAAATCACTTCTCGCAGTGGCATCCCGAATGTCTCCGCGAAATGCTGAAGCTCCGGTGGACTGAACCCGTGAATGTTGATGTGGGGATATTTTGCTCGGATGTGCTGTAAGAGATCGATGTACCATTGTAGCGACAATTTGGGATGATGCCCACCCTGCATCAGGATTTGCACCCCGCCCGCGGCGGTAAGTTCATCCAGCTTTTGATCAAGCTGCTCGAAACTCAGCACGTAATGATCTTCGTCTTTCTCGGTGCGATAGAAGGCGCAAAATTTGCAGTAAACGTTGCAGACGTTCGTGTAATTGATGTTGCGGTCGATGATGTAGGTCACGATCTCGCGTCCGCGGCCGTTGTAATTTTTCGCCTTCGCCAAATCACGCCGCGCATTCGCAAGTGCTGCTAATTCCTCCAGCGGCCAGCGATACAATTCCAGCGCGTCATCTGTGGAAATCCGCGCGCCCTCCAAAATTTTTTCCGTGAGCGCATCTCGATTCAGTGAAACCATCGGCAATAAATCTTAGACGCTGTCGAGGATTTGGCACGTACCAACTGTAAGGCGTTTGACTCACTGGCTCCTGCGAATTCGGCCTTTCGGTCCGCCCGTCTGTGTCGCTCGGCGCCCGCCGGCTCCATTGTGTCAAACGCCATCGGACCGGCGTCTCACCGAGACGCCCTGCAATTTTAGGCGCCTTGTTTTTTCCCGTCGCGCTTGCACCATGACGCGTGGCAGAGCGGATCGCAATTGTTGGCGCAGGAGTATCGGGCCTCACGTGCGGTGTTATTTTAGCCGAGCGCGGTTACCGCACGGCGATTTTCGCAAAAGAAAAGGGACGGCAAACAACCTCCAGCGTTGCTGCGGCTGTTTGGTTTCCGTACCATGTCGAACCAGCCGAAAGAGTGATCCCATTGGCGCTTGAAACCTATCAAGTGCTGGTCGATCTCACTTGGGTTCCCGAGAGCGGCGTCTCGATGATTGAATCGCGGCAGTTTCTGCGCACCGGTGAAATTGAAATTCCAAATTGGGCGATTCCGCTTGGCGCACAGTCGCTTTCTTCTGTAGCAACGGGCCTGTGGCCCGTTCGGGACCGCGCACAGCGCGGTGACTACAGCTTTAAAAGCGGTTTCTCGCTTCGCGTCCCGCTAACGGACACCACGATTTATCTCGATTATCTGGCCGCGCGGTTTCGCAAGGCCGGCGGCGAAATTCATGTGAAGTTCCGTTTTGAAAAGCTTGAAGATGTCGATGCAAACTTCGGTCTCGTGATCAACTGCGCAGGAATCGGCGCACGAGAACTTGTGCGTGATGCGGATCTCGAACCGCATCGCGGCCAGGTCGCAATCGTGCCGAAGATTAAGCGTCTTTCGTGCGCGATCGTCTGCGATGACGCGCCGCTCATGTACGCGATCCCGCGCACGAATGATTGCGTCTTCGGTGGAACAAACGAAGTCAGCGACAATCTCGCCGCTGACCCCGCAACCACTTCGCGAATCGTCACTGAATGCAGTCGAGTGCTGAACGTCGATGAACCGCGCGTCCTCACCGAACGCGTCGGTCTGCGCCCGTTTCGAACATCAGGGATTCGCTTGGAACGCGATCGCCTGCGCGACAACCGGACCGTCATTCATAACTACGGCCACGGCGGCGCTGGATTCACCCTCTCGTGGGGCTGCGCACGTGAAGTTCTCGCGATGGCCTCTTCATAGCGGCCATCGTAGGAGACGGGTGTCACCACACTGAATTATGAGGCGGAGCAGCGCTGTTGTTTCTGCTCTTGAAGAAAACGCCGCCGATTCCAGTAATCCTCGCCGTCGTTGCCTCTGTCGACGCCGCCGGTCTAAAAAGACGTAGACGGAAATTTGCGTCTACTTCGAATCGACTACGTCAGCGCAATGCATTGAAACGAGCTGACGACATCGTCGGGCCCTTTTTCGGAAAAGAAGCTTTCGTAATATCCGGGGCCGAGGTCCCAGTACGGTCCCTTATAATATTCGTCGCGATAGAACCGCCATACGCCGCTCTCCACGATGACGCAGCTCATCCGGTCGTTCCAATAGTCGCCGACGTAGTGGAAACTCAAGTTGGTGCGGGCGTAGGAACCTTTGAAACCGACGTGGTCATAAAGGACCAGTTCAGGCAGCCGAGTAATTTCCTTATTCGGTTCAGCAGTAATTTTGCCGGCACCGGAAGAGTGATAGCTCAACGGGCCCAGGCTCCATTTCATGTCGATGATGCACCCGTTGTCGGGTGACAATTCAATTTTGGATAATCGTGGCATAAGCGTGCAGGGCGATGGTTTCCGGTAATTTGATCAGATGAAATCTGCTCTGTCGAGCAAAGAGATTACGGCCTTCCAAAGCATCTGTA
>DATARG010000080.1:0-3370 GCA_036264275.1 Candidatus Udaeobacter sp.
TTCCTTAGCTGCCGAGCAACGTCCACGCCAACGTTGCCGGATCCAGCGCTGCCACTTGCATGTCCAGTTTACGCCCGACGACGAATCGGCCATCCGGTAGAACCACGGAAGGAGAATCGCCAATGTAATCCCAGCCCGGAGGAGCGGACAGCGGAGTCCACGTATTAACGACCGGATCATAGACTGCACCGAGATTTGTAAGGGCAAACTGGTCGTTGTTATATTCGCCCCCGGTAATGACGACTCTGCCGTCGGCGAGAACCGCCGAGGCAAAATCATCGGGTACGTAACCCGGCTGGAGCGAAGCCACCTGCGTCCAGGTTCCATTGACATAACTGCCCGTATTATCTGGCGTTAGTTTATACCAATCGTTTGAGCTATCGGCCTGACACATCACCGTTCCATCGGTTAGCTGAAAGGCGAGGTTTGCTCCGCCCGGCGATTGATGAACAAGCGGGGTGAGCGTTTGTGCGGAGCATATTCTTGTTAGTGCAAACAGACCGCTGAGTGCCAGGGATAGAATGTTTTTTTTGGTCATAAGATGATGTGAAAGAAGAGATGCGTCCTGGCTCGTGATTAGTGAAGGAGATAAAGAAACCCCGTAATTTCCCTGTTTCACGCGCTTAGGCAAACCCGTCGCACGAACGCACACAAGAACCCCATTGGGGGGCTACCGGGCTAACAATAATGCGCAGGCCGGAGGCCCTCGGGTCGGCGGTGCGACGGTACGCGGACGTAAAAAGAGAACCCTAAATCGAGCGGCTGCTGCTTGCGAGTCACTCAGGCAATCGAAACAATTCTGTGCGATGCTGGACGCGTCACCGCCATTCTAAATCGACCTTCGCGGAGAACGGTTCATTTGAACAGAACTTCCGCGGACGTTAACAGATCTTGTCTGACTCCTTGTTTGAAAAACCTCTTTTCGGGGCTGCTTATCAGCGATTTTATCTATGAAAAGAGGCGGGTGCGGGAATCGAACCCGCGAATAGCGGTTTTGCAGACCGCGACCTTACCACTTGGCTACCCCGCCGAGTTGTGAGAGCGAACAATATCGTTATAGCGGCGCTTGTATCAAGCGGCGAGCATCGATCCACAGACGTTCGCTGCGGCGAACGCCTCTACATTGCTGCTTCAATCCTTTAACGCTTGAACCAATCCCATTATCGTGACGCTGTGAGAAAGTCTACCGAACTATTTGCTCGCGCAAAGAAACGCATCCCCGGCGGCGTTAACTCACCGGTGCGGGCGTTTCGCAATGTCGGCAATGACCCGTTTTTCGTCGCTCGCGGGGAAGGCGCGCGGATCTGGGATGTGGATGGAAATGAATATATCGATTACGTGTGCAGTTGGGGACCGGCAATTCTGGGACACGCGCCGAAAGTTGTGATCGAAGCTGTACGCGATGTTGCCGTTCGCGGCTTGAGTTTTGGGATTCCGAACCCGCTGGAAGTGGAGATGGCAGAACTGATCTGCGATTGGGTTCCCTCAATCGAAAATGTGCGAATGGTGAACAGCGGTACGGAAGCGACGATGTCGTGCATCCGTCTCGCGCGCGCGTTCACGAAGCGCGACAAGATCATCAAGTTCGACGGCTGTTATCATGGACATGCGGACGCTCTTTTGGTGAAAGCCGGCAGCGGCGCGCTCACGCATGGCCAACCCAGTAGCGCAGGCGTTCCGTCGGCATTTGCTGATCTGACGATCTCGCTGCCCTTCAACAATGCCGAATTGTTGAGAAAAGCATTTCAGGAAAACAAAAACCAAATCGCGGCGGTCATTATCGAGCCGATTCCAGCCAACGCGGGACTTTATTTTCCAGAAGAAAATTTTCTCTCGATCCTACGCGAGGAATGCACGAGCAATGATGCGGTTCTGATTTTCGATGAGGTGATCACTGGCTTCCGCGTTGCGCGCGGCGGAGCGCAGGAACTTTATAGAGTGAAACCAGACCTGACTACGCTCGGAAAAATCATTGGAGGTGGGCTACCGGTCGGCGCATTTGGTGGTCGCGCCGAAATCATGGACCAACTTTCCCCGAATGGTGCGGTATATCAGGCAGGAACCTTGTCTGGAAATCCCATTGCAATGGCCGCGGGTCTGGCGCAGTTGCGCGAACTCGAACGAATCGATGGCTGGAAGTTGCTCGACAAGTTGGGCGCGCAATTTGAAGCGCTAGCGCGTGACGCAATCAAGAGTAAAAACACCGATATCACCTTCCACCGGCTCGGTTCGATGTTTTGCCTGTTCTTTGCCGCGGCGCCGATTGTCGATCTCGCCAGCGCGCAGCGAAGCGATCTGGAAATGTTCACCCGTTTCTTTCACGCTTGTTTGCAACGCGGTGTGTATTTCGCGCCTTCACAATTTGAGACCGGCTTGATCTCCACAGCGCACACGATGGAAGACGTCGACCAGACCGGCACTATCTTGCGTGAAGCATTGGCGAAGGTGTAGGGCAGGCGTTCCGTTCGGCGACGTTGCCCCAGCAGTCGACACCGTAAAGCTTTTGCGGTACTGCTGTGCATGGACTAAGGGAACCCACGGTGTGAACGCAAACTCCCGAGTCCGACCCGCAGCGAAGTTCTTTTTCGACGGAGACAAAAAGTTTTTCGTCAAAGGCGTGACTTACGGTCCGTTCAAACCGGATGCGGATGGGAATTATGTCGGCAGACCTGAACAGGTGGACGCCGATCTAATGCTAATGTGCGAAGCGGGAGTGAATGTTGTCCGCATTTATCACTCGCCGCCGCGCTGGTTCCTCGATCGTTGCAATGCCGCAGGGATGCGTGTTCTGGTGACACTCCCGTGGGAAAAACACATCGAGTTTCTACGTGAACGATCCACCCGTAAACAGATCTCCGACAACGTGCGCGCTGCGGTCAAGACTCACGCCGGGCATCCGGCAATCTTCGGTTATCTGGTTGGCAACGAAATTTCCAGCACAATGGCGCGTTGGCTCGGCACGCGTCGAGTGATCGAATTTGTCGAGGAGCTAATTGGTATCGGGCGCGGCATCGATCCCGACGCCCTTTTTTCCTATGCCACGTATCCGCCGACTGAATATCTGCTCCCACAAAACGCCGACTTTTCCTGCTTCAATGTTTACCTTCACAATCAACGCGATTTCGAAGGGTATCTGTTGCGGCTGCAAAATCTCACCGGGGAACATCCGCTTATCCTCGGTGAATTCGGCATGGACACGATCCGCCATTCGCAAGAGGAGCAAGCAGAGATGCTCGGCTGGCATATCGACAGCGTGGTGAAATGTGGTTTGGCCGGAACGATTCTTTTTACCTGGACGGACGAGTGGTTTACGGGCGGTCAGGAAGTTACCGACTGGGCGTTCGGCATTGTCACGCGCGAGCGCACGCCG
>DATARG010000081.1:0-4634 GCA_036264275.1 Candidatus Udaeobacter sp.
GCATTCCGAGCGACTGATCACGTTTGTTGTTGCAAACCGGTGATGATGCTGATGAGCGGAGTGAATAGAGCAAGCACGATTGTGCCGACGATCACGGCGAGAAACACGATCATGATCGGTTCGAGCATTGACGTGAGAGCGGCTACTGCGTTGTCGACCTCATCATCATAGACGTCCGCAATCTTCAGAAGCATTTCGGGAAGCTTGCCGGTTTCTTCGCCCACGTCGATCATGCTGACAACCATTGGCGGGAACGTTTTGCTGGCTTCCATCGGTTGAACAATGGATTCGCCTTCTTTCACGCTGTCGTGCACCCGCGCGATTGCTCGGGCGATGGCGGCATTGCCCGCTGTGTCGCGCGTAATATTTAAGGCCTGCAAAATCGGAACACCGCTCGTGACCAGGGTTCCCAGAGTGCGGGCGAAACGAGAGATTGCCGTTTTGAGATTCAAGTTGCCGAAGAGCGGCATGCGCAGTTTGAAAATGTCGATGACAAGTCGCCCTTTACGAGTGCGGCCGATAAAGTTGTAAATAACCACGATCGCCACCACGGCTCCGAGCAAAACCAAGCCGTGATTTTTCATGAAACCGCTGACACCCAGAACGAACCGCGTCACCGGCGGGAGGGGTTTGTCGCCGAGCAGATCGTGAAAAATTACTTCGAATCGCGGGACAATGAAAATGAGCAGGAAACACAGGATTCCGATAGCCATTGTCATTACGATGATCGGGTAGACCATCGCTGACAGCACCTTGTTCCTAATTTTGGCGGCTTTCTCCTGAAATTCGGAAAGCCGGGTAAGGACCAACTCAAGCACGCCGCCTGCCTCGCCCGCCTTAACCATGTTGACGTACAGATCGTTAAAGATCTTCGGATGCATTGCCAGCGCGTCGGAAAAGGTGCTGCCGCTCTGCACGGAGTCGGCGAGCTTTTCGGTTGTGCTTTTCATGAGCTTATCGCGTTCCTGTTTTGCCAGAACATTCAAGCTTTTCAGCAGCGGCAAGCCGGAATCGATTAGCGTCGCCAACTGGCGAGTAAAGATCATCAGGATTTTTGACTTAACTTTCCTGCGCCGAAAAAGAACAATGCCTTTTTTCGCGCGCGGTTTCGTTGCGCGCGCGGCTTTTGCTGTCCGTCCGCGAGCTTCCCTGCCGTCGGCGCTGATTATGGCTTCCTCGATGACGCTGGTCGGGAAATAGCCTGCCTGACGCAGTTGACTGATCGCTGCGCCGCTCGAGGCGGCTTCGAGTAAGCCAGACGCCTCCTGTCCCCGGGCATCAAGAGCTACATAGTTGAAGCGTGGCATAGAGGCCTATTCTAGTTATGTCAGCGATTTATGTCGAGCGTCACTGCCTCGTCATACTTAAGTGTATCTCAGCACTTCTTCGATGGTTGTATCGCCCTCGAAGATGCTACGCAACCCGTCATGGCGCAGGGTGGTCATTCCAAGCTCGATCGCCTTTTGTTTGATCGTAACGGTCGGGGCGCGCTCGTTGATCAATTCACGGATCGGATCTGTGATCTTTAGAAGCTCGTAAATTCCCTTTCGTCCCTTATAGCCGGTGTTGTTACAAATGTCGCAACCTTTGCCGTAAAAGAATTGTTTCTCGCCAATGTCGCGCCGCGAGATTCCGAGCTCCGCCAGTAGAGAATCGTTCGGCTGGTACGGCGCGCGGCAATGACTGCAGATGCTGCGCAAGAGTCGTTGGCCGAGCACGGCTTCTAACGTTGACGAAATTAGGAATGGCTCGACGCCCATGTCGATTAATCGCGTAATCGCACCCGGTGCATCGTTCGTGTGCAGGGTGGTGAAAACAAGATGTCCTGTAAGCGACGCCTGGATCGCAATTTGCGCCGTCTCGAGATCGCGCGTCTCGCCAACCATAATGCGGTCAGGATCCTGACGCAGGAAGTGTCGCAATACACGTGCAAAGGTCAGGCCGATGGCATCGTTCACCGGCACCTGAACGATGCCTTCCAGATCGTATTCCACTGGTTCCTCCGCGGTGATGAGCTTTGAATCGATTGTGTTGATCTTGCGCAAACAAGAGTAAAGAGTCGTCGTTTTTCCTGAGCCGGTCGGTCCGGTGGCGATGAAAATGCCGTTGGGTCGCTCGATCATTTCGAGCAGAAAATTGTAGATGTCATCAGGCATCCCTAGCGCTTCGAGATCCAGGTTGACGATGCTGCGATCCAGCACGCGCAGGACGAGGCTTTCGCCAAATTGCGTCGGTAAAGTTGAAACTCGAAGATCGACACTGCGCCCGGCGATATGCTTTTGAATGCGGCCATCCTGCGGCAGTCGTCGCTCAGCGATGTTCATGTTCGCCATGACTTTCACGCGCGAAATCACCGGGAGCGCCAGGTGCCGTGGCGGCGGCGACATTTCGTAGAGTGCGCCATCGACGCGATAGCGGATTTTGAATTCGTTTTCGAACGGTTCGAAATGAATGTCGCTCGCACGATCTTGGATCGCCTGATAAAGAATCAAATCCACAAAACGGATGATCGGCGTCGCATTCGCCTCCGCTTCAACCGCAGCTTCGCCATTGGTCTCGCGCAATTGCAGCGCTTCACCGGCTTCGCCGAGCTGCTTGAGCACTTCTTCCATGCTCGTCGTGTCGGTGCCGTAATACTGTTTAATTAGCTCCTCGATTTGCTCCGGCGGCGAAACGACTGCCTGGATGTCTTTGCCGAGCGCGAAACGGAGGTCCTCAGCAATTTGCACCTCAAACGGATCGACCAGGGCCACTCGCAGCGTGGTGTCGCTCATATCAATCGGAAGCGCGCCGTGCAATCGCGCCAGGCCGCCAGGAATCAGACGCAAAATTTCGGGCGCAATTTCGTGCTGGCTGAGATCGATAAATTCCGTGCCAAGGCCATTGGCAATCGTTTCGTAAAAACTCAGCTCATCAATGAAACCGCCGTCGATCATTGCCTGTGCGACGGTTTTGCCGTTCAACTCTACCTCGCTCAACACATCGTCCGCCTGCGAAGGTTCCAGCACATGCTGCTCAACAAAAAATTCGGCGAGTTGTTTCTCGGTCATTTAATGCTTTGCCCGTTCATATTAAAAAGTGACCGCCTCAACTCACGTCGCCAACAGTGATGGAGATGACTTCGTCGGCAGAAGTCAGGCCGGCCAGCACCTTGCGCACGCCGTCTTCGCGTAGTGTTCGCATTCCCAATTCGCGGGCTCGTTGTCGCAGGATAAAAGTTGAGGTGCGCTTGTTGATCATGTGACGCACTTCGTCGTCAATAACAAAAACTTCGAAGATGCCCATTCGCCCTTTGTAGCCGATCTGGCGGCATAACTCGCAACCGACTGGTCTCATCACCTGCGCATCCGAGAGTTGACCAGGGTCGATCCCAAGGGCGCGCAATTCGGTGTCCGTAAGTTCGCCCGGTTGTTTGCAGTTGGTGCACAAACGACGAACCAGCCTTTGCGCCACTACCGCGCGCACTGAAGACGCAACGAGAAATGGTTGCACGCCGAGATCGATCAAACGCGCGACGGCAGAAGGCGCGTCATTCGTGTGCAGCGTACTGAAAACAAGATGCCCCGTGAGACTCGCGTTGGTGGCGATGCTCGCAGTCTCGAGGTCACGAATTTCGCCGATCATAATGATATTCGGCGCCTGGCGCAGGATGGAACGCAACGCGGCCGGAAAAGTCATACCAATCTCCGTATTCACCTGTACCTGATTGATGCCAGTCATCTGATATTCGATTGGTTCTTCGACGGTGATGATTTTGCGATCGGGTTTGTTGATGTAATTGAGACAAGCGTAAAGCGTGGTCGTTTTGCCCGAGCCCGTAGGCCCGGTCACAAGTACAATGCCATCCGCCAATCTGATCAGGCGCTCGAAGCTTTCCTGGTCGTCCGACAAGAACCCCAACTCCGGCAATCCAAGCTTGAGGCTTGATTTATCGAGGATGCGCAAAACCATGCTCTCCCCATGATTTGTGGGCATTGTCGAGACACGAAGGTCGATCGGCTTCTTTTTAATCCTCACCTGAATCCGGCCATCCTGCGGCAGACGTTTCTCCGCGATACTCATCGAACCAGTCATGATCTTGAGACGGCTGATGATGGCTGACTGCAGACGTTTCGGCGGCGACTGCATTTCTTGCAGCACTCCATCGATGCGGAATCGGACGCGAAATTTTTTGTCCATCGGCTCGAGATGAATGTCGCTCGCACCAGCGCGGTGGGCTTCAATCAGCAACATCGACACGAGGCGGACAATTGGCGCGTCTGCTTCATCGATTGCGGCCGCTGCCGTGCCATCGCCAATCTCCAGCCCAAGATCGATTTCCTCCCCGATTTGCTTTTGCAGGACATCCGCCGCTTCATCGGCTGTGCCGTAGTACTTGATGAGCGCTTCGCGAATTTTCTTCGGGCTCGTGCAAACCAGTTCCAATTCGCGTTGCAGGAGAAAACCCAAACTGTCGATCGTATCGATGCCTAATGGGTTGCCGACAGCGAGCACAAGCCCGCTCTCGCCAAATGCGACTGGAATTACTTTGAAGCGACGAGCGTCTTCGCCCCGGATCTCGTTGATGACCTGCGGCGGAATGATCATGGTGGAGATGTCGATCCAATCCATGTGCGCTTGCGCAGCGAGCGTCC
>DATARG010000096.1:0-2876 GCA_036264275.1 Candidatus Udaeobacter sp.
GAGATTGACATCGAGATTCGCGCGCAAAAATTCCCAGCCACCGTGGAAAAGAAACCGCTCTACAGAAAACCATCATCATGATTATTCCGGACGATTTGCTCTACACCGAAAGCCACGAATGGATTAAACGTGAAGGAGACAAGATCCGGGTCGGCGTCACGGATCACGCGCAATCGGAATTGACCAACGTGGTTTATGTCGAGTTGCCAAAACTCGAGCGCCAGGTGAACGGCAAAGAACCGATCGCGGTCGTCGAATCAGTGAAAGCGGCGAGCGACATCTACGCCCCGGTGAAAGGCACAGTCGTCGAGGCGAACAAGGCACTCGAAGCCGATCCGGGCCTGATCAACCGCGAGCCGTACGGGCAAGGGTGGATATTCGTTCTCAAGCTCGAGAATCCCGATGAGCTTAAAAATCTGAAAGACGCAGCCGCCTACAAAAAGCAGATCGGTTGAACCCGGAGTTTTTTCAAACACCCGCGGATTTCCGAACCTGGTTGGAGAAAAATCACGCGACGGCGACCGAACTCTGGGTGGGGTTTTACAAAAAGGATTCGGGAAAGCCGAGCATCACATGGCCCGAGTCGGTGGGGCAAGCGCTCTGCTTTGGTTGGATCGACGGAATCCGGAAGCGCGTTGACGAAATCAGTTATCAAATTCGGTTTACGCCACGGCGACACGGAAGCATTTGGAGCGCGACTAACATCAAACGCGCCAAGGAACTCGCCAGCCAAAAACAGATGCGACCGGCCGGATTAGAAGCGTTCGCCGCACGCATCGAGAACAAGTCGGGCATCTATTCGTACGAACAACGAAGCGCCGAGTTGCAACAGCCATACGCAAAGCTGCTGAAGAAAAACGAAGCAGCCTGGAAGTTTTTCGAAGAACAGCCGCGGTCCTATCGAAAAATGATCGGCTGGTGGATTGTCAGTGCGAAGAAAGAAGAAACGCGAATGGCTCGCCTGGCAAAATTGATCAGTGAGTCCGCGAAAGGAAAACGCCTGCTTGAATAGCGATCAGTTTTCTGGAGAACAGCCCGACTATAACAGACCCGAGACGGTGTTAATTAGCAGCGCCAGAATGAGTGTATTGAATCCGAAAGCAAGAAGGCTGTGAACAAGAGTAATACGTCGCATGTGGCGTGACGTAATTTGCACATCCGATACCTGGCAGGTAATTCCGATTACAAACGAAAAATAGGCGAAATCGAAGTAATTCGGTGGCCGATCACCTGGAAAAATTAAGCCGCCGGCATGCTTTTGCACGCCTGGGTCGTCACTATCGCCATAAAATGCGTGCGCATAACGTAAACTGTACACCGTCTGAAGCAGGGCCCAAGAACAGCTCACGGTCGATAACGTCAGCAGTAGGTGAACGGCGAAATGCCCGCCAGGCTGGTCCTTGTGCGCGCGGATTAGAAATCCAACCGCAAACAGCGCAGCGCACGCGGCGACCACGACAAAAACGAAAATCACCAGGCGGCTCAGGTCTTCTTGCTGCGCTCGTTCACGTATCTTGCCCTGTGGCGTCCTCCAAATTGTCAGCCAATCAAGCGCGAGAATCACAAAAGCGAACGCATTCCAACCGGAAATGGCTGCACCCCACAGCCGAAGATGTCCGCGCGTAATAAAAAATACCGTTGCACCGAAGGCTAATCCAATAACGAGCCGATGCCGCGCGTCCTGGCGCGAAATAAGATCGACAAGGCGCACGTCAGGGGCCGTCTTTCTTTATCGCGAAGCCTAGATAACCCCAGCGCCCCCACTCATAATGGGTAGTGCGCTGCACATCGCGGCGGCCAGTTTTTTTTTCGTGCGCGTACGTTTTGGTGATGAATTCAGAGAATGCAGCGTTCATCTGGACGTCATGTGACAAGAGCAATCCGCCATCACGCAGGCGCGGCCAGAGCTGCCGAAACTCCCACACCATGTGCTGATAGCTATGCGAGCTGTCATGCAAGAACAAGTCGACGGACCGCGGTAGCTGGCCGCCTTTAAGAAAATCCTCGATTCGACCGCGCATCGGTATGAATCCAGGTGAAGATCGCAGCTCCTCGGGAATCAGTGCGCCTTGCTCGCAGTCTTCGCTCAATTCGATACTGTAGAGCTTCGATGTGGTCAACTTTTCGTCCGCAAGTGCTTTCAAAATGAACGCCGACGACATGCCGATGAAACCACCGGACTCCACCAGAACAATAGGACGCAACCAGCGCGTTAATCCGTAAAGTGTCGCGCAATCGAGTGCTCCCATCGCGCCTTCAGCGCCGTAAGCATCTCGGCGGTGAATCATACCCGACATGAATTCACTGGCTCGAATTTCCCGCGCGAAACGCGCAACGGCGTCCCACATCGAGTAAAAGGACGCAGATGGCGAGGAGGGCTGAGTTGTTTGTTTCAATTGACGGCGCTGAGGGAGTTGGAATACGCGCATCTTCGGCTGATTCGAAAGTGAACATTCGCCGAGCTTTAAACTGGCGCGAGTCTTATTTGGAACAACCGGTAGCGTCGGCGCGCTGAGTCGACCGGTTGATGCAGCGCAGCGTCCTTACCCGAATCGCCCTTTTTTCACACCAAAGGTGTGCTTAATTCTTCCGTTTTCTCCATGAGCAGTAAACCGAGGCCGCGTGAGGCGGAGCTGAACTTTGAGGGCGCGATGGATCGTCTCGAGAAAATTGTCGAGCAGATGGAATCAGGTAAATTGCCACTCGAGGATCTGATCGTCCGCTACGAGGAAGGTATGAAACTGGTAAAAACTTGCCAGGAGCGCCTCGCCAACGCGGAGCAAAAGATTGAAATCATTACTCGCAACAGCGCCGGGGAAGCCGTAGTTAAAGAATTCGAGCCGGCACAGGAAGCGGGTCCTCCCGAGAAAGCAGCA
>DATARG010000100.1:0-3567 GCA_036264275.1 Candidatus Udaeobacter sp.
CGCACGACGGCTGAGCGTGCGGGGCTTACGCCTGCGTTGGAAACTTTCCGCTTGCTCCTGGCGGAGGCATTCGGGAGAACCGGCAAACCCGTGCGTCTCATCGGTGTTGGGGTTCGTTTTGCTGAACCGGTGCCCGAAGACACCCAAATGGATTTGCTGTGACACAGCCCCAGTGAAGCTGACATGTTGAGCGAAGCGAAACATCTCTGATTGTTTTTTAAGATCCGAGATTCTTCGCTTCGCTCAGAACGACAACATGACTTCCGCGCAGGAAAAGAACATTCGGCGAACGGGATGCGATGCCCGTTTCGACAATCTGACGCGAAAGCTTTATGCGACTGACGCTTCTATTTATCAAATCGAGCCACTCGGCGTCGCATTTCCGCGGAACACACAGCAAGCGAGCGCAGTCATCCGGGCAGCAGCCGATGCATCGGTGCCGGTTACTCCGAGAGGCGCAGGAACAAGTCTTGTTGGGAACGCCATCGGTGCCGGATTGATCGTCGAATTTTCGCGTTATAACCGACAGATCACAAATCTCAGTCTTGAAAAACGCAGCGTCTGCGTAGGAGCCGGGGTTGTGCTGGATCAACTCAACGAATTTCTGAAGCCGCACGGTTTCTGTTTCGGCCCCGATGTAGCAACGAGTTCACGCGCCACCCTCGGCGGAATGATTGCGAACAATTCTTCCGGCGCGCGTTGCCCGATTTACGGCACAACAGCCGATCACGTGATTTCACTGGAAATCGTGTTGGCTGACGGCCGCGTTGAGGAAATCGGGGCTAGCCATGACTCGTTAGGCTGCGAGCGAACAAGGATTGAGAAGCTCGTTAGCGCGGCGAACACGGAAATGGGCGAGCGCTGGCCGCCCGGTTTGATCAAACGCTGGCCCGGCTACGGGATCGAAGAATTCCTGCGCATGCCAAATGATTTGACCAAAATTATGGCCGGCAGCGAAGGAACGCTGGCGGCAATCTTCTCCGCTGAAATCAAAATTTCTCCCCTGCCCCGTGAGAAAGGTCTGGGCCTGATTTTTTTCGCGTCGGTAGAGGAAGCAATGCAGGCGACAGTCGAGCTTCTCGATCTCAAGCCTGCCGCGATCGAACACATCGATCGGCCGTTGTTCGATGGAACAAAAGGGCAACTTCAGTTTCAGGCGGCACGTGACTTACTGGAATTGGACACAAATCCATGCGAATCGATTTTGATCGTCGAGTTTTACAAGGACGTCGCGGAACGATTATCGATTCTGCAATCCAGAAAAATCGGGCTGCGCACAAAAATTATCACCGACCCGGTGCAAATGAACATGGTCTGGTCGGTGCGCAAATCCGGTCTTTCACTTTTGACCGGATGCATCGGAGCCGCAAAACCGGTGGCGTTCATCGAAGATGCAGCCGTGCGTCCCGAGCAACTGCCCGAATACGTGCGCGGTTTGCAATCAATCATGAAACCGCTGGGGCTCGCGGCGAGCTATTACGGGCATGCCGCCAGCGGACTTTTGCATGTGCGACCGGTGCTCGACATGCACAGTGCCGCTGATCTGAAAAAATTCCGGCAAGTCGCAGATGAAACTTCCGCATTAGTGCGCCAGTTCAAAGGTTCGCTTTCCGCCGAACATGGCGTGGGTATCGCGCGCACTGAATACATGCGCGAGCAACTTGGCAATCAGTTGCTGGAGGTGATGCGCGAAATCAAGCGCGCGTTCGATCCCAAAAATGTTTTCAACCCTGGAAAGATTTTCGCGGATGGGTCCGAGCCGGACGGGCATCAACACAGAATCGACAATTATTTACGAGAGAATTTTACTCGTCCGCTCGAGATTCCATTTCAGCCAGTCCTCGCGTTTGCGTTCAAGGACCGATCGTTCACGGGCAACCTTGAGCAATGCAACGGCTGCGGCGGCTGTCTCGAACAGAACGGCATCATGTGCCCGACGTTCATCGCGACACATGATGAAGTGATGTCCACCCGCGGTCGTGCGAACATCATTCGGGCTGCGCTCGAACTGCGGACAAATGGACACGACCCGCTGCAATCCGCCGAACTCGACGCCGCGCTGAGCAACTGTCTCTCCTGCAAAGGTTGCACGCCGGAATGTCCGTCGAACGTGAACCTGGCACTGCTGAAAGCAGAAATGCTTCACGCGCGATGGGGCCGCGATGGCCTGCCGGTGCGCGAACGCATTCTGAGCAATGTCGATTTGTTAGGCAAACTCGGCTGTCTAATGCCGAGGCTGACAAATCTCCTTCTCAATTCAAGGGCTACACGCCTCGCAATGGAGAAAACAATTGGAATCTCCGGACGACGGTCGCTGCCCCTCTACGCCAATGAACGCTTCGACAAATGGTTCGTGAAACACATGGCAGGGTCAGCGCTCCGCGCCGACCGGACGCCGCAGCGTAATGTCCCTACCAAAGGCCCCGTTATTCTTTGGGACGACACCTTTGTGCGTTATCACGAGCCACACATTGGCATCGCTGCCGTAAAAGTGCTCGAAGCGCTCGGGTTCGAAGTTAGCCTCGTAAAAAAACGCCGCTGCTGCGGTCGCCCGGCATTTAGCCAGGGAAATCTCGATGCCGCGTCGCAGCTCGCCGAACACAATATCTCTCAACTCTCAACTTTCGACTCTCAACTTTCGGACGCTCCAATTCTGTTCCTTGAGCCATCCTGCTGGTCGATGTTCGTTGAGGATTATCGCGAGCTTAAAATCGAAAACGCCGAAAGCATCGCGAGACGCTGTTTCCTATTCGAGAGATTCATGGACGATTTACTCGCGCAGGACCCCGGTGCGCTTCAGTTCAACCAGCGGACCACGAAGGTCCTGATCCACCCGCATTGCCATGTGAAATCGATCACGGCCACGGTTTTCATGGGGAGACTCGCTGAACGTTTGCCTGGAAGAAAAGCCACCGTATTGGACACAGCGTGCTGTGGGATGGCAGGCGCATTTGGGGCGCTCGCAGAAAAATACGACTTATCGCTCCAAGTCGCGCAGCGATTGCTCGATCAAATCGACAATCAGCCCCTCGCGACAGAGGTGATCGCGTCAGGCACCAGTTGCCGCCATCAAATTAGCGACCTAACGAGTCTGCGGCCAAAACACATGGCCGAGTTTTTCGCAGAAGCCCTGCAGCGGGAACTTAGCTAGGGTTTCGGTGGCGGCGCAGGTTTCGCAGCTTCGCCGGGTTTCGGCGGTGCGCCGCCCGCGGAACCTGCGCCGCCAGGAATATCTTCGTCAGGGGCAGCTAGAATATCGTGTTCGACGAACGATTCGGGATGATTGGCCAGTTCTTTGCGTAACGCGGCGATTTGTTCGGGCGTAACGGGACTGGCGTTGTTTCCCCATTCACTTCTTTCGTAGGTCATGACGTCGGCAATTTTTTGATCAGTCAAAGTCTTGTCCCACGGCTGCATGACCGCTGCGCCGTATTGTTGACCCTTAACCGTGACCGGGCCTTGTAAACCTTTCAGGACGATCATTCCCATCCGCCGCGAACCGCCATTCGTAAATTCGGAACCTGCAAGCGGTGGATATTGCCCGGCAACTCCAAGACCGTTCGCCTG
>DATARG010000101.1:0-1612 GCA_036264275.1 Candidatus Udaeobacter sp.
TCCTTCAACGTTCTCCACGCCTGCATGCTGCCAGCATTTTCGATCGTCATTCCGTGTTTTAATGAAGAAGCTCGCGTCGGCCAGACGCTGCGGCTCACGCTCGATTATCTCGCCGCCAATGCTCCCGAAAGCGAAGTGATCGTCGTGAATGACGGATCCACCGACGGAACGGGAGCAATCGCCCGCGAAAAATTGAAGTCTGCGCAGGTCGCCACGCGTTTGCTGGAGAATTTTCCGAATCGCGGGAAGGGCGCTGCGGTGCGCAAGGGATTACTTGCTGCACGGACAGCGATCGGGCTTTTTTCCGACGCCGATCTTTCCACGCCAATTGAAGAAACGCCGAAGTTGATCGAACCGATCGCAAATGGCGATGTGGACATCGCATTTGGTTCGCGTGCCCTTGATCGCAGCTTAATTGGAGTCCATCAACCGTGGCGGCGAGAGCAGGCCGGCCGGGTTTTTAATTTGCTGGTACGGCTCTCCACCGGATTGCCGTTTTGGGATACGCAATGCGGATTTAAAGGATTTCGCCTGGAGGCGTGCCGGCCGATTCTGGAAGCGGCGCGGATCGACGGCTTTGCGTTCGATGTGGAGCTACTTTATCTCGCCCACCGTGCCGGTTTGCGGGTCCGCGAAATTCCAGTGCGTTGGAACCATGCCGAAGGCAGTAAAGTTAGTTTTTTCCGCGATAGCCTGCGCATGTTGCGCGAAGTGATCACGCTGCGCACCGGTCTGTAGCCGCTTCGCTGTGCGAAGCGCTCGGAGGGATATTCCAACTCGCGTGTTGCGCGTCTCGCGGAGACGCGGCTACAGAAATTGCCACAACTTTTCTTTCTGCTTACGCGGACTAAATTATCGATTCTGCGTTTTCCGTTTCATGTCCATGCAGTCCTTTCAATTTCATCCCGCGGTCGCCGGGTGGTTCGAACAAACATTCGGTTCACCGACCGAACCACAAATGCGCGGTTGGCCGGCCATTCAATCAGGCCGGCACGCATTGATTTCCGCGCCGACCGGTTCCGGTAAAACACTCGCCGCTTTTCTTGCTTCTCTGGATGCGCTATTTCGACGGGCCGCGGAAGATCATTTGCCCGATGAGACGCAAGTCGTTTATGTGTCTCCGCTCAAGGCGTTGAGCAATGATATCCGCAAGAATCTTCAGGAACCACTCTCCGGGATTCGCGCGTTACTCGGCGAGGCAAACGGCCACGGCATTGATGTTCGAGCCGAAGTGCGCACCGGCGATACGACAGCGGCACAACGCCAGGCCCTCATCAAAAGGCCGCCGCACATTTTGGTTACCACGCCCGAGTCGCTTTATCTGCTGCTTACATCCGAATCAGGCCGGGGAATGTTGCGCACCACGCGCACGCTTATCCTGGATGAGATCCATGCGGTAGTGGATGACCGCCGCGGAGCCCATCTCGCACTCAGCGTCGAACGTTTGGCTGCATTGGTGCAAGAGCCGCTACAGCGAATCGGTTTATCCGCAACGCAGAAACCGATCGAAGAAGTAGCGCGTTTTCTCGTTGGCACTCGCGCTGTCAACGAGGCTGGCGATCCGGATTGCGAGATCATCGATATTGGCCACCGCCGCGAACTGGATTTGGGG
>DATARG010000120.1:0-15905 GCA_036264275.1 Candidatus Udaeobacter sp.
GGCAAACGTTTGGGTGCGTTTTTTGGAAGAGAAATAACAAATCCTTCAACGCAATGAGCCATGAGACATGGATGGTGCGCGTCGCGTTATGCGTTCGCGAATTGCGCCTCATGTTCAAGTTCGCTCGCGACCGGACATTCCGGTGCAACGGGCCTGACTTCCACGCGAATGCCGTAAGGTAAACCGGGACATTCCTGAGCGATCGCAACCGCTTCATCCATCGTAGCGACGTCTAACAGAAAGTAGCCGCCGATCGCTTCCTTCGACTCCGCAAATGGGCCATCGGAAACCACACGGTTTTTACCCGAAACGATTTTGCCTTCCCGCTCGAGCGGGTTGCCGGCAACGGCTTTGCCCTCGTCAGTCAACCGCCTGAACCAAGCCATCCATTGATCTGTAACTTTCTGCTTTTCCTCCGGCGAAAGATTCTTAATCCAATCGTTTCCCCGAAACAGCAGCATGTATCCATTCTGATTTTGTGTGTTCATATTCTGTGATTAGTGGTTGTAAGTTTAATTGTTGTTGAGTTTAAACGTTTACAAGTTGTCCTTCTCGAGCCAATTCACGGGCGCGAACGTCGAGAGGACATTCTTGTGACAGCGGTCGCACCTCGATTGACCCGCCATAAGCAAGCCCCGGACTGCTCTGGGCAATAGCAATGGCTTCTTCGATCCTTTCGACGTCCAACACCAGATATCCACCGACGGCTTCTTTGGATTCAGCGAAGGGTCCGTCCGTAACGAACCGCCCGTTTTTCCCGGAAACAGTCACGCCTGTGCGTTCCAGCGCGCGGCCAGGTTTGACCTTGCCTTGTGAGCTCAATCTTTCGAACCAAGCTTTGTTCTGTTTGATGAGTTTCTGGAGCTCTTCCTGTGAAAGCTTATTGTACCATTCGTCAGTTCGGTACAACAGCATGTATCCGTTATAATTTTGTGTGTTCATTTTTAGGTTTGGTAATTGATTTTTGTTTTCTTTATCGCTTTCAAAACTACGACGAACGAGAGACCTACTTTAGGACAACTAATTTTTCAGCTCGCCGCCGGATCGGTCTCCCAAAGTCCAAAGGGATTACCCTCGGGATCCTGACAGACCGCGAAATAGCCCATCTGGGGCACGACTGTTTTTGACATGCAGATTTTACCGCCGAGCTTCGCAATCTTATCTGCGAACTTATCGACCGAATCGACACTGACATAGTTGACGACCGGTTCTTCCGGATGTTTCCGCCTTTTCAACGCGCCGTCTGGACTATCGTCTGCCCCGCCAGTATCGATGTGCCAGTAATCGCCGCTGCCAGGAAATGGATCGATTTTCCAGCCGAATAAATTGCTGTAAAACGTTTTGGCTCGTTCTGGGTTGTCAGCGGGGATTTCAAACCAAACGATGCTCGCATCCTGTTTCTTCTCTGGCTTACTCATGTTTTGCCTTTCTGTTGATGTGATTTTTGTGTCTGTCAGAGATACGACGAACAGGCGATGCGATTTCGGACAGGATTTTTTCTAATTTAATTAGTCTCGCCATCAGCGCACTGCTGTAGTCGCTTCAAAAGGAATGCTCGCTCTGATTTGGTTTCGGCGAGTTCAAATGCTTTACGGAATTGTTCGGCTGCAGCCTCACGATCGTTCAATCGCATCTCAAGCTCGGCCACTACTGAATAGAACAAGTAGTACGAAGCTAGCTTGTCGCGGTCTTTTATGTCGTGCACTGCTTTCAGTCCCGCATGCGGGCCATGAAGATTTGCGACTACCACGGCGCGATTGAGCGCAACCACAGGCGAATCATCAAATTCCAATAATCGATCGTAGAGAGACAGAATCCTCTCCCAATCTGTCGATTGATAATCGACTGCAATCGCATGACACGCAGCGATCCCCGCTTGAAGATGATATTCGCTAATCCCGCCACCGTTAGCCGATTCGCGCAGACGAGACATGCCACGGGCAATCATGGTCTGATCCCAGCGCGTACGGTCCTGTTCTTCAAGTCGAAGCAGATTGCCCTGAGCATCTTCACGCGCGGGAGTGCGCGCGGCATTTAGCAGCATTAGCGCCAGCAGTGCATGGGTCCTTGGCTGATCTCCAGCGCGATGCTGTGCCAGTAGCTCTGTAAGACGAATTGCTTCGTAACAGAGTTCTTCCCGAACCAGTTTGTCACCACTGGATGCTTTGTAACCCTCGTTAAACAGGAGGTAGAGCGACTGCAGCACACTCTCGAGCCGTCGCGCCAATTCATCTCCCACGGGAATCTCAAATGGAACGTTCGCCTCTTGGATTTTTTGTTTTGCGCGTGTCAATCGTTTGGCAGTCGCTGCTTCAGTGGTTAAGAAAGCTCGACTGATTTCAGGAACACTGAAACCGCATAGTGTTTTCAATGCTAGCGCAACCTGTGCATCCGGGGGAATAACCGGATGACAGCAGACAAACATCATCCGCAGCCGGTCGTCTGCGATCTCGGTCTCTGAAAAACTCGTCACTCCGGATGTGGCGAATTCGCGGGTCTCGATCAGCCGCGCGATTTCCGCCTCCTTCCCACGGAAAACTTTTTCGCGCCGGATCACGTCGAGCGCGAGGTTTCGTGACGCGCGCATGATCCACGCGGAGGGATTTTCCGGAACTCCGCGGTACGGCCACGTCTGCAATGCGCGTCCCAACGCCTCCTGCACGACATCTTCGGCGAGGCTTAAATGCTCAATCCCGAAAATCCGGGTTAGCGTTGCCACCATCTTTGCCGATTCATGGCGAAAAAGATGTTCGACCAATTGAGATACACTTTCGGACTTCTGCATTTTGATTAGAGTGGCGACCGTGCCCAATATGAGTGACACTCAGAAACGCAATGCGCAATTGTCTGCGACAGATTTAATTAAATACGACCGCAGTCCTTTGCGCCCGCGATATTGGCGTGGAATTTATGAGTGTTTTCCCGA
Source organism: Candidatus Udaeobacter sp. (assembly GCA_036264275.1). Lineage (GTDB taxonomy): Bacteria > Verrucomicrobiota > Verrucomicrobiia > Chthoniobacterales > UBA10450 > Udaeobacter. The sequence continues at coordinate 2,927 of DATARG010000120.1, forward strand.
TGGCTGAGAAGCAGGAGATCGTCCAGCCGGAGCAGTTGCATTTCAAGGATGATGGAGTTTATCCGGGCAGCGTTGTGCCTGTGTTATTGTATCGGGCGGCGATTACGGTGGACGCGCAGGACCGCGCTTCCGTTATCGAGCGCGCATTCGCTCAGAACGATTGGCGCAATTCCTGGCGGAACGGCGTCTATTCATTTGCTCATTATCACAGCACGTCACACGAAGTGCTCGGTGTCTATGATGGCGCTGCAGAACTGCGACTCGGCGGCCAGCACGGTCAAATCGTGGAAATCCGCCCCGGGGACATCATTCTCATTCCGGCAGGTGTTCCTCATCACAACGTCGGCACGAGTTCGGATTTTAATGTTGTGGGAGCTTACCCGGATGGGCGCCAGTGGGATTTGCTTCGCGGGTTGCCTGGTGAACGCCCAAAAGCCGATCGCACCATCGCAGCTCTGCCAATCCCGGATTACGATCCTATCTATGGGGCTGACGGTCCGCTGCGGCGGATCTGGACATCCGCGCGGGAGTAACTTCAAAAGTCGGCGCGCACGAAATAGCGCGCGCTATCAAAATGGACTGGCAGGGCGGGCAGGCTCTGCCCCCGATTGCAACCGCGAAACAATCGCGCTCTAGCCTGAGCGGCCTAATCTTCGAAGATGAAATCGACGCAAAGATCTCTCGCCGCAAATTTTCGCTCGCTGCACGAATCGGGCTGCTTCGTGCTTTCAAATCCTTGGGACATCGGCACCGCGATTTATCTCGAACACCTTGGATTCAAAGCGCTCGCCACCACTTCGGCGGGATTTGCTTTTTCGCGCGGCAAGCCCGATGGCGCCGTTCCCCGGGACGAGATGCTCGCACACATCCGAGAAATTGTGGAAGCAACGTCGTTGCCCGTGAACGCAGATTTTCAAGCCGGCTACGCAGATGAACCTCAAGATGTCGCCGCCAACGTGCGACTCTGTGTCGACACCGGCGTCGCCGGCTTATCGATCGAGGACAGCACCGGGCGCAGCGATTCCCCGTTGTATGAGAAAAAGCTCGCGATCGAACGCATTCGAGCGGCGCGCTCGGCGATCGACGCCACGCAAACTAGCGCGCTCTTAACCGGCCGTTGCGAAGCCTGGCTAGTCGGTGCTCCCGATCCACTTGACACCGCACTCGATCGGCTCACTGCGTATGCCGAAGCTGGCGCCGATTGTCTCTACGCACCGGGAGTCAGCGATCCGAATGAGATCGCGCGGATTGTGAAAACAATGGCGCCTAAACCGGTCAACGTCCTCGTTTCCGGATTCAATCATCACCTCACATTGTCCCAACTCGTCGACCTCGGCGTGCACCGTATCTCGGTCGGTTCGGGCCTCGCGCTCGCAGCTTGGGGCGCTTTCGTCCGGGCGGCCCGAGAGATTCAAACAAGCGGCACATTCAATCTTCTAGCCAACAACGCGCCCTCCGCAGATTTAAACGAACTGTTTCGGCAGACCTAGTCCGCCGCGATTACTAATCATTTGAACGCGCGATGCCTGTAACGTGTCAGTATGTGGCCGAAAGACTAGTTGCAATTTGAAATCCGCCATCTTGATTTTCTTTAAGGCTGTCTAACCTTCGAGCCTTTGTGTCCATGAAACGCATTTTGATTTTTGGTTACGCTGCTTTGCTGTTCGCGCCCATTGTATGGGCGCAAGAAAGCACGCCGGCGCCGCCTCCGATGGAACCGCAAGTTCCCGCGGAACATCCGGGTATGCCGCGATCTAGTTCTTCTAACCAAGCCGTGGTTCCAGTGCCAGTGCCTATGGCCCCGCCAAAGCCAAACGGGCCAATCCAGAGAAGTCTTGTCCGAATCACAGCCACGGCAGTTGATCCCGATTACAAAGCGCCCTGGAATGCAGGCGCGCTACAGCGCGGCGTTGGCGCCGGGTTTGTAATCAGTGGCAACCGGATCATGACAAATGCGCACGTTGTGGCCAACAGCCGCTACATCACGGTGGAGCGCGATGGCGATCCAAATAAATATCCGGCCCAGGTACAATTCATCGCTAACGATTGCGATCTGGCGTTGATCACCGTTCCCGCGAAGGATTTTTTCAAGAACATGCTCCCGTTAAAACTCGGCGGCATTCCAGCCCTGGAGTCGACGGTATCGGCCTATGGTTATCCGATCGGCGGCGAACGGATGTCCGTCACAACCGGCATTGTCTCGCGGATTGATTTTCAGCTATACACGCATTCATCGGTTGACCAACACCTGGCAATCCAGATCAGCGCGCAAATTAACCCGGGCAATAGCGGCGGTCCGGTGATGCAAGATGCCAAAGTCGTTGGCGTCGCCTTTCAGGGCTACAGCGGCGATGTCGCTCAGGGCGTCGCTTATATGATTCCGACACCCGTGATCAACCGGTTTTTGAAGGACATTAGCAATGGGCGCTATGACGAATATCCCGATCTGGCAATCACGTATGTAAAACTCCAAAATCCAGCGCAACGAAAATACCTTGGATTAAAAGATGACGACCGCGGAGTGCTCGTGAGCTCCGTGGTGAGCGCGGGTCCGTCCGACGGTCTTCTGAAATCGGGAGACGTCCTTCTTTCAATTGACGGTCATCCCATCGCGAGTGATGCAAACGTCGAATTGGATGGCGAACGCTCGCAGTTCGAAGAAGTCGTGGAGCGGAAATTCAAAGGCGACTCAGTAAAGCTCGACATCCTGCGAGATAAGCAGCCGATGAGCGTGACGATCAAATTGTACAAACCGTGGCCGTATTCCATTCAGGGTCACAGCTATGATGTCCGACCGCGTTATGTCCTTTACGGCGGACTGTTGTTCCAACCGCTAAATCTGGACATGTTGGAAGCGTATCGCACATCGGATCTGCGTCTCCGGCATTTCTTTGAATACTTCATCCTAGAGCAAATTTATCGTGATCATCCCGACGTCATTGTGCTCAGCAACATTTTGCCGGATCCGATCAACAGTTATCTCACTCCGTACCGCGGTGGCATAGTCGATGAAGTAAACGGCAAGAAAATTCGGACGCTCGATGAACTGTCGGAAGCTTTCGCCCAGGCGCCGGAGCGGCTTGTAATTCGAATGATCGGTGACGGACCTCCGCTGGTGTTAGATCGCAGTAAAGTGGAAGCCGCGCGCGAACGTATCAAGACGCGTTACAACGTTTTGAAAGAGCAAAATCTTGAAGAACGGCCCGGATCCAACATCGCGGCCGCAGCAGATAAAAACTGAAATGCAAAGACGCGTTTTCATCACTTTTAGTATTGTTCTCGTCGCAGTCAGCGGTGCGCTCGCAAAGAAAGAACCGGCTATTCCGAGCACGACTACCAATCCGAAAGAGCTCGCGCTTGTACGCGTGAATGTGACTGGACAGGGCTATGATTATTTTCGGCCCTGGCAAAAGAAAGCGCCGTTTTCAAAGCGCGCGCTTGGTGCCGTTTTGCCCAAGGGCCGTGTTCTTGTCACTGCCGACCTTGTTACAAACCAAAATTACGTCGAGCTCGAGCGAGCAGAATCCGGTGAAAAAACAGCAGCGAACGTCCGTGTGATCGATTACGAAGCAAACCTGGCGCTGCTCGAACCGGCTGAAAAAGGCTTCCTGGACGGGATCAAGCCGCTTGAAATCACGTCTGATACGGTGGTTGGTGACCGGCTCGCCGCATGGCAACTGGAACCGACGGGCGCGTTGCTAGCCACAGAGGGTTTGGTGACGACGGTGCAAATGACGTCTTATCCGGTGGATGTCGGACAATTCCTTACCTACCGGGTCAGCATTCCGATGCAGTATCGCGAGAACAGCTACACGGTGCCGGTAGTAAAGAACAACAAGCTCGCCGGATTGCTGCTGCGTTACGATTCGCGCTCGCAATTGCTCGACGTCATTCCAGCGCCCGTCATCACGCATTTTTTAAAGGAAGCCGAAGGTCAGAATTATCGTGGCTTTCCATCGGCCGGTTTCTCATTTTTCCCGACTCGGGATCCCGCATTGCGTGAGTTCGCTGAAGAAAAAGATAAGGGCGGCGTTTACATAACGAATGTCGAAGCAGGCACACCCGCAAACAAGGCAGGGCTGAAGATGGGCGATATCGTGACAGCGGTCGGAAATCATAACGTCGATGAGAACGGCAACTACGTGGACCCGCTTTACGGCAAGATCGAGTTCACGAACCTTCTGACAGCGCACGCGTACGCCGGCGATGTAGTTCCTTTCCACCTTCAGCGCGACGGCAAACCCATGCAACTCAACATGACTCTTGAACATCGGGACGCGAAGGACTACGTAAGTCCGCCGTATTCTCTCGATCAGCCACCACGTTATTACGTCCTTGGCGGTCTCATCTTTCAGGAGTTATCACGCCAATATCTCAAGGAATGGGGACCAAACTGGCAACGCGAAGCGCCCCAGCGCTTGGTTTACATGGATCATTTCCAATCGGAACTTTTTCCTGAACGGAATCGCCGTGTCGTCATTCTCAGCCAGGTGCTTCCAGCAAACAGCACAATCGGCTACGACGATCTCGCGTATCTGACAGTGACGAAGGTCAATGGTAAAGAGATCAAGTCGTTGGACGATCTGGCCGAAGCCGTGAAGCAACCAGTTGAAGGTTTCATCAAAATCGAAACCGAAGAAGATCCCAAACAGATCGAGCTGGATGCATCGCAAATCACCGCCGAAGCTCCTTCGCTTCAGGAAAACTACGGTATCTCATCACTGCAAAGATTGCAGTGAACGGTGGAGTAGCTCGTTCGATATCTGATAATCGGGCGGGTCGCCTGGATACGACGCTCACACCAGACCGCTAGCATTCACTCATCAGCGGCACATGTCGACTGATGAAACGTTAGACGTCACTTCGAAAAACTTAGTGCCGCCGTCTGCCCAATCCCCAATACGCCAAATACGCCAGCAATGCTGTCAACACGAGCAGAGGGCTCACAACGAATAAGAAACCATACTTGTGTTGAGCTAGAGGAATGCCACCTACATTCATGCCAAACAAGCCAGCCACCAGGTTGATCGGCAAAGCCAGCACAGTTACTACCGTCAAGACAAACAGCGTGCGGTTGGTTTGTGAATTGACTAGCGCCGACAATTCCTCCTGAAGCTGTCTCACACGGTCAACCAGGGCCGCCGTGTCGCTGATGGCAGTGGAGAACTTCTCTGCGGATTGTTGTAGATTCTGAAGCTCTTCTGCTGCGATCCAATCAGGAGGCCGATTAAGGAGGCGAAAAAATGCAGCCGGTTCCGGCGCCAAAAGCCGCTGGAGTCGAACCAACATCCGTCGCAGAGAACTTAAGTCGCCGCGACTGACAGAAATGCGCTTGGCCAGCAGTTGCTCTTCCATTGGTCCCACCCGTTTTTTAGATTTTCGCACAATGTCAACCAACACACTTGCTTGATCGCGCAAAAGACGCGCCAGAATTTCAATCGGCGAGTGAAAGACCTGGCCCCCTTGTACCGCTGCCTGGAGTTGCTCAATCGAGCGCCAGGGCCGGGCGTGCGCGCTTACCAGCACGCGCGGCTTTACGCAAAGGCTGGTTGTCGCGACCGGTGCGTCAAATGTAAAATCGAAAAGCACATCGTGGATCCGCGCCACCAGTGAATCTGCGTCCTGCTCCAAGTGCGTGGCATCTAAATCGCTGTGCAACGAGTCGTAAAAGGTATCGGGTAAGGTCACATACCGCCGCAGCCAGGGCTCGGAAGCCGCATTGGAAAGCGAAAAATGTAACCAGATGAATTCATCAGGTGCAGCGGGACCCGACGCAGTCAAAAATTCAACCGCCGCCTCCGAAGTGATCGACCGTGCTGGTTGATTAGGGATAAAATAATAACCCCAGATCGGCCCATCCTGCTCTGAAGCGGATTTTGGTTCGACATTTTGCGGTGTCGTCTGAGTAACCATCACGTCATTGATCAGCTGGTTTCCTACCGTCGAAACGTCTAATCATGATTAGGCAAAAGTTGGTAAAACATTGCGAATGATTTTTTGTCTAATTCGGACGCTACAGCTGTTGCTCCGTCGCGCTGGTTATCGTGCGCGGCTTTGAGAGGAAACGATCGACCTCGTCATTGTAGGTCTCGAAGGGATTTCCCATTACCAGAAAATCCCGACTGTCACAGGCGATGGAGTCCCAATTGATTACGTACGGAAAATTGCAGTTCTTAAAGAAGCTAACCGCGCGAGCGCGGCCTGACGCGCGTGTATTGGCCGGAGGAACATGCATTGCACTTGGACGGCGAACGCTGTTGTTCCACTCTGAGATTCGCTTGCCGGGTGTGATGCTGAAGAATAATCCGCGACGCGGATCGATGTTGTGATATTCCAAGTCGATGCTTTGCAGCCATGGATCGTCCCAGCCCAATCCCTCGGCTTCAACAAAAGTTTCCAGCAACCATTTCTTGGTGATCCAGTCAACGCCGCCGATCAACGCCTGCCGGTTGTGCGGAATTGCTTCGAGAACGAATCCCCAATTTTCCAGTAACCAATTAGTTTCTGCGCTGCTATGTCGCAGATGTTTCTGCGCGAGATGATGAAATTCCCATTGAACGTCTAGCGCGCTCACTGTTCTGCCGTTTTCCAGCCGCACGATCCATTGCTCGCTTACATCGCGAGAAATGTCGCGCGTGCTTTGCACGGCATCAGCGAGAACAAGGTTTCGCGGCAAACGGCCTTCCTCGAGCAAGGATAAAATGCACGCGGTCGTTCCAATCTTTAGCGCCGTAGCATAGGGACTCATGTTCGAGTCGCCGATGAGCAAATGCAGTCGCCGATATTTTCGATAATCCGCCAGCGGCTCGTCGCGCGCATTGATGATGGCGCGGTTGAACTGCACCCATTGGTAAATGTCGTTGACGATGTGATCAGCGCGCTGGCTAAGCTGAAAATTGACGTGGCCCTCCGGTTGGGGCGGCTCGAAATCGAAAGCCAGCGGATTCGACTGCCCAACTCGCCCCGCACCGGTAAAAATTTGTCGGGTCGCTAAAAAGGTCAGCAGAGTTCCGAGGATCGGCGGCGTGAACTGCGCCTCGCGTCGCATCAGATAGTTTTCGTGACAACCGAAGGTCGCCCCAGTGTGATGGTCTACGTTGTTCTTGATGAAGGAGACACGCTCTTCCGCGCCGAGCGCAATGAGCGCCGACTGTAACAGCTCGTCTCCGGCCAACTCGCACGTGACAAGATCGTGCAGATGCAAACATTCCGGCGACGCGTATTCGATATGGCCCATGTCGAGGTAAAGACGGCCTCCATTTAAAAGAAAGCCGCCGTTGCCCGGTGGTTCCTCGTAATCACGGTAATGAAGATCGATCGTGCCGGCGTCGGCCTTGCGGAAAAGATAATTTTTGACCTTCGCCGGCCAAAGTTCGGAATTTACGTGCGGCTCGTCTTCACTAAGAAGACAACCGTATTCGGTTTCGATTCCAACGATTCGATCCATTCGAACCAGATTACCCGCCGAATGGCGACTTGGCTAAACCAAAAAGAGGTTCCTTAGAAGGCGCAGAGAGCAAAGCTCGCAAGCAATCCCATCTTCCCTAAGCCTGGGTTTTGCTCTCTACCGTCGTGGGTTTTGCTCTCTACCGTTTAAGCCGAGCAGAAGTCTACAATTTTATTTAAGCTTCATTGCAGCTCAGGGGACACGTCTGCCTCGCCACCCGAAAATCAAAGAGATTATGAACAGCACAAGGAATATAACGAACAGAAGTTTCGCAATGCCGGCCGATGCCGCAGCGATGCCGCCAAATCCAAAGACCGCTGCCACAAGGGCGATAATCAGAAATACTACAGCCCATCCTAACATATTTTCCCCTCCTTACAGAGTGAATCGTTTTTGCAGATTGCCTCGCGCGTCTTTGCAGGGTTTTAAGCTTGGACCCTGGAGGCCAACTTAACGAGCTGCCCCCGCCGGAAACATCACTTTCTCGGGAACCGCATTAAGCGCTGCAAGAAGCTTTTTGATTAAACGAGTTTTAACGCGCCCTGCTTCACGCGGCGCAACCAGATAACGCACGATCGCCTCAAGCCAGGTATTTTCGCTAACTCGAAATATGACGCGGGGATGCTCGTGCACATCCAATTCGTCCACTGGCGTGCGAGCAAGCAAGTCGCGAAAAGTTTGCACCCGTTCGATCATATCTTTCCCCAGCTCTTCCTCTGTGACTTTCTGCATCGTGCTGGCGATGAACTCCAAGTCGGCGTTGTAGGCGACTTGGAACTTCACCTCGTTCCAGATGTAAGGAAAAAGCGGCCACGAATAATTGTAAATGATTTCATCGAGCACCTTCTCATTCGGAAACTTGATCAACCGACCGCTCGGATGATCTCCGGATATGTACTTACCCCCGAATTCCCACAAAGTGGTATCAAGATAACCGACGTCGATTACGTCGCCTGTGGCCTCGCCTATCTGTATGCGATCACCTACACGAAAAGGCTGCCGAACCAGGATGTAAATCCAGGCAATGAAGCTTTTCATCGGCGTTTGCACAGCGAGTCCGACGATGATGGAACCGACGCCGAGAGCAGCGACCGCCGTATACCAATTCACAAAAATGATCGAGACGACAATTACGGCGATCGCAAGCGCAAGAATGAGGCGTTCAATGCGCTCAAGCGTAAAACGGGTCGCAGCGTCTTGCACTCGCGCGATTCCGTAAATCGAAATCGCACGCGCAATACACAGCACAATTGCGATTAGTACTACGCCGCGCAGGATTCGTTGGGCGACGACAACTTCAGTGCTCGTCAGCGGAACGAGCTTGGTGCCGATGACAAAGTAAACAGCCGCGCAGAGAGCAAAAACAATGGCATAAATCGCGAACCAGAATCTGCCGCGGCTGTGGTTTTCGACTTTCTCGGCATGTTCCTTCCCCGTCGCCCGCTCCAGCTCCCTGCGAATTTCGGGTCGTTTACGAAGTTCTTCCGCTGTTTCGGCCATCATGATTGGAATCGAAGCCGGCGCGAAAACAGGCCGCACGCGCCGAGGTACTTCCCGTCCTCAAAGCCGCTGAATCTGCCACGCGCAAACGAATCTCAAGTGTGTTATCGAACAGAAACATCTCGGAGTTACTCGCTCAGCAGGCGGAACGCGAAACAGGAATTCTTTCACGCGCCTTCCGTCGCGCCGCGCGCAGCGCGTTTCTCTGGCCCGATGAAGTATCCGATCTAGTTGCGAAGGACAGACCATTGACCGAGTTGCGGAGTGTCGGTCCGTTTATCGGCAAGCAAATTCAAAATTGGATCGATAAGCCTCCGCGCCGCGCGAAAACAGTTCCGGCAATTCGTCGGGATTTCATGTCGCTCGCTGAAGCGCGGCGCCTTCTCGCGTCACAACCTGCCTGGCGGCACAATCTGCGCGGCGATTTGCAGATGCACACTTGCTGGAGCGACGGGTCAGGCACGATTCCGGAAATGGCCGAGGCCGCCGCAGACCGGTCCTACGAATATATCGCCATTACGGATCATTCGAAGGGGTTGAAAATCGCGGGCGGCATCAACGAGCGAGCGTTGAAACTTCAGGGAGTGGAAATAGCAAAGGTCAACGCGGCACTCTCAAAATCGGCCACACACGTGACGGTCCTTCAATCAATCGAAATGAATCTGAATCCGCGCGGCGAGGGCGACATGTCGCCGGATTCGCTGCGATCTTTGGATCTCGTTCTGGGCTCGTTCCATTCGGCCTTACGCACCACCGAAGATCAGACTGAGCGTTATCTCGCCGCATTACGGAATCCGCACATTCACATCCTCGGTCACCCGCGCGGTCGTATTTACAATTTTCGGCTCGGGCTGACGGCAGATTGGCCGCGCGTGTTTGCAGAGGCTGCCCGGCTTGGCAAAGCGCTGGAAATTGACTGCTACCCCGACCGCCAGGACTTGAACGTTGAGCTATTGAAAGTCGCGCGCGAGAATGGAACTCGAATTTCGCTCGGCACAGATGCTCATCACGACTGGCAGCTAGAGTTTATCGACCTGGGATTAGCTGCAGCACTTCGCGCAAAAATTATGGACGATCGAATCCTCAACTTCATGCCAGTCCTAGAGCTAAAGACGTGGGCGCAACGATTACGTGGTCGCACTGTGCCCAGACGATAAACTCCAAAATAACTTCATTGCCGGCTATCGTCTGTTTTTGCTTTTGGAGCGAGGGCTTGGGCCAGCGGTCGAATATTCATTGCTCCCCAAGGCCGCTTGCTTAGGGGAACTACTCTTTCAATAAAATTGTTCTTCTGCCGGGGGAACCACATCGGAGAGAAGGTTCGAATCGTCTACGAGATTTTGCGTCTCATTCGATGTCTAAGAAGTTGTCCAGCAGCACCGCACTGCACGAGACCGCCGAACAATTCCACATCCTCGTGGATAGCGTCGAGGAATACGCCATTTATCTGTTAGACCCGAATGGAAACATAATCACTTGGAATACCGGCGCGGAGAAAATTAAAGGTTATTCCACGGAAGAAATCATCGGAAAAAACTTCGCCTCGTTTTATACAGCAGACGACGTTGCCGCTGGCAAACCGCAACGCAATCTGCGCGAAGCAAGCCGGCGCGGATACGTTCGTGATCAGGGTCTGCGAGTCCGAAAAGATGGATCAACCTTCGAGGCCGAGGTTATCATCACTGCGCTTCGTGATGACACCGGGAGAATTCGCGGTTTCTCCAAAGTCACTCGCGACGTTACTGATCAGGTTCGGAGCCGCGAGTTTGAGGCGGAAAAGATTGCAGCGCAAAAAGCCAGCAAAGCAAAAGACGATTTTTTGGCAGCGCTCAGCCATGAACTGCGCACACCGTTAACGCCCGCTTTGGCAGCAGCCACATACCTCCAGGATAATGCGGAGAAACTTCCGCCAGAGTTCGCCGAGGATGTTGAGATTATAAAACGCAACGTACAACTGCAGGCTCGTTTGATTGACGATCTGCTCGACCTCACCAGAATTGCTCGTGGCAAGCTTCATCTCGAACTGGAAGATTGTAACGCGCATACGATCATTGAAAATGCGATCGAAACTGCGCACTCAGCCATCGCAGCCAAGCAATTAAATGTCTCAACCGGGCTTGAGGCGAAACGGTATCACATCCTGGCCGATTGCATCCGCCTTCAGCAGGTGTTCTGGAATTTGATTAACAACGCGGTGAAATTCACCCCGCAAGGCGGACAAATCACCATCCGAACCTTTAACGACAAAGATAGACGCTTTCATTTTGAAATTGTCGACACCGGGATCGGAATTGAGCCGCAGCGTTTAGCCTCGTTGTTTCAGCCATTTGAGCAAGCTGATGCTTCCGTAACCCGCCAGTTCGGCGGGCTTGGTCTCGGACTCGCGATTTCGAAACGTCTCGTCGATCTCCACCATGGCAAAATTGAAGCAGACAGCCGCGGTCGAAGTTTCGGCGCGACGTTCAAGGTCGTTTTGGACACTCTACCGCAGGGAGCCGCAGCGGTTGGTCTAAACAATCGTGCTGGCAGCAAGACATCCAAACCGCTGCGGATACTGTTAGTGGAAGATCACCGGGATACCCGCCACACGTTGTCGCGTCTACTTACTCATTTTGGTCACAACGTTGTCACTGCAGATAATGTAGAAGGCGCGATGGGTATCATGAGTTCGGATAAAATCGACGTGGTGTTGTGTGATATCGGTTTGCCCGATGGAAGCGGTTATGAAGTGGCCGCACAAGCGCGTGCGAAAGGGCATATTAAGGCGATCGCGCTCACCGGCTTCGGCACGGAGCAAGATGTCCAACGCTCTAAAGACGCCGGATTCAATTTTCACCTGCTCAAGCCCATTAACTTCCAAGAGCTGCAAAACGTTCTCGACCTATCAGCCTGGTAGCTTCGAAAACAAAGAGAAATGTAGCGCCGGGGCTTTCATGACGCCTATCCACGAAAACTGCTTGGATGCATGGAGGGTTCTAACTTGAACGGATTGCGCCACGCGAAGAATACCCGACCGAGGTCCCGGGCGCCGATCGTCCAGAGAACTATCATCTGCCCTCCGCGCGGTAATGCGTTACTTGCACTCGCGCCTTGTTAGCGGCGCGAGTTGCAAATAATGCCCATCAACCTCTGTTACCAACTAGTGAACCACACTACCGATCTGAAGAAGCCGATGCCATTTCGGGCTCCATCAAAGCCTCTGGGTTCACGATGTCTTCAGCCAGCTTGTTCAAAAGCTCGTTTGCCTCAGATTCCTCATCCAAAGTCTGTTGCAGAAGCTCCGCGGATTTGTCCTGCCCGAGCAGTTGCGCAAAGGTCCGCACACTGCCGTAACCGGCGATCTCGTAGTGCTCGACCTTTTGCGCAGCTACAATGATCCCTGCGTCGATCACAGAATCTTCGCCCTCTGCCCTCAGGACTTCAGCTCCCTCTTCAATCAACCCTTTCATGGCCTGGCAGGTTTTGCCTTTTGTCTTCTCGCCGAGTTCTTCGAACACTTCCTCGAGCCTCTGCACGTGACCCCTGGTCTGTTCGAGATGCTTTTCGAAAGCTTCCTTCAATTCATCTGATGAAGCGCCTTTCGCCATCTTTGGCAATGCTTTGATTAGTTGGTTCTCGGCATTGTACAGATCCCGAAGTTCGTTCACGTAAAGTTCTTTCAATGTCTCCAAATTCATGATCCCTCTTTCCTTTCCCTTTCTGTTTCTGGTTTCGTTTCGATTTTTGTAGACACGGTACGCTGTACCGCCCACAAAAAGGAAACGTGACGAATGAATGAAGTGCGCGTGTATCGCGCTAGAATTTTTGAAATTCTCGGTTTGCGGGGCCCCGCAGTTCATCGTCGGCCGGCCACGCGGTCTGAAAAGAACGCATCGAAGATTCCAGCGATTGCTCCACTCTTCTCATCCGGCAATCGGCCAGACGCGTATACACGTTTATGTAATCGCTTGCCATCCGGCTCGCTGTGAAGCGCTTCTCAAAAACTTCGCGACATCGAGCGCGACTCAAGCCACGAACACGACGCACGGCCTC
>DATARG010000259.1:0-9415 GCA_036264275.1 Candidatus Udaeobacter sp.
TGATTTTGCGACACGATTCGATTACTTCTCGAACGCTTGAACCGCCACCAGTGCCGAGATTGTAACAGCCGCTGGCGCTTTTGCCGAGCGCCAGGATATGTGCGTTAGCGAGATCGAGGATGTGAATGTAATCGCGAATACAGGTTCCATCCGGCGTGTCGTAGTCGGTGCCGTAAATTTCGACGTTCGGTTTTTCACCCAGCGCCACCTGCAGCACAGTCGGAATGAGATGCGTCTCCGGTCGGTGGTCCTCACCAAATTTCTCCGTTGCGCCGGAGGCGTTGAAATAACGCAGGCAAACAAATTTCATCCCATGAATCTCGTCGTACCAGCGCAGAATTTTTTCAAACGTGAGTTTGGATTCACCATAAGGACTGATGGGACGCGGCTGCGCAGTCTCGTCGATTGGCACCCGCTCGGGCGGACCGAAAATCGCGCATGTTGATGAGAAGACGATTCGCCGGACGTCTGTCGCGACCATGGCATCGAGCAGATTCAATCCATTGCAGATGTTATTCCTAAAGTACTTGGAAGGTTTTTGCATCGACTCACCAACCAGCGCGTTGGCAGCGAAATGCATCACGGCGTCCGGGCGATGATTGGAAAGGGAAGCTTCGATCTGCTGGCGATCTGCAAGTTCGCCTTCAATGAAATGGGTTCGGGGATCCACAGCGCCCCGATGGCCTTCACTCAGGTTGTCGAAGATGGCGACTTCATGGCCTTGATTCAGTAAGAGCTCGGAGCAAACGCTCCCGATATAGCCCGCCCCGCCCACAACAAAGATCTTCATTGCCGGGAAAATGCAGCGTGATCAGCGGTAAATCAAAAGCAACCCACCAAGTTAGCGCGGCTCATCGCGCTGATCTGTTCGGCACCTGCAGCTAATTCGAAACCGAAGCGCGTGGGGCATTTTGTGCGACGGTTTTGCTCTTCTTCTTTTCGAGAGCCACGACCATCTTCTTCACACAACTATGTTTGCAACGCGGTGCGAGGACTTTTAAACTTTCTTCCTCCGAACCCCATTGCAAGATGTCGATGTCGACATAGCGAACACCCCAGTTTCTTACCTCCGACCGGCTGGTTTTATAAAGATCGATAGTGTCGGTGCCGACTAACGCGTTCCCGTAATCGTCGATCACGTATTCTTCTTTCGTGTCCACGAGGCGAAAGCGCGTTCCAAGCGGGTACCGCGACCAATCCGAAGCTGCACTTAAAACTTGCCGGCCAGAAAGATACGTGCCGACTGCGTTGTGAGCGCCACTTCCGCCCTCGTGCTGCGTGTACGCGGTAGTACGCACCTTTGGAAGGCGCTGTCCAGTGGTGGTAACAGTCGGTTTGGATTGTTGCGTCGCGCAGCCTACGACAAAGCAAGCTAAAACTCCCGCGAACGCTAGGTTAAGGCTTCTAGGCATCGGCGTTCGCGGCTTCAATAGCAGCCGAGGTAGCCGAGGGCAAGCGGTTTCTGCGAGAATTCCCTAGGACTGTGCAGTCGCTGAATTAGATCTCAGGCGATCTTTCCGTGTCCGTCAGTGTTGTCAATTCAGCAATCCTACGTTTGCGCTGTCTGCGTCAATTGGGTAGTGCAATGGGGGCACCGCGTCGCCTTGATCGGGATAGTCATCGCACATGCCGGACAATCTTTTGACACCGGCGCAGCGTTTGGGGCCGGTCGCTTCATCTGGTTGACTGCTTTTACGACAAGGAAAATGCAGAACGCGACAATGACGAAGTTGATAACAAAAGTGATAAAGTTCCCGTAGTTCCAGGTGATCGCCTTGTGAGCCAGCGCGTCAGCCGGAGTTGAGAAATTAGTCATCCCGTCCCCGCCTGCCTTTAAAACAATAAACTTGTTCGAAAAATCGAGCCCGCCTGTGATCAAGCCTATCGGAGGCATCAAAATATCCTTAACGAGCGAAGTAACAATGCTTCCAAAAGCCGCGCCGATAATGACGCCGACAGCGAGATCAATGGCATTCCCTTTGACTGCAAATTCCTTAAATTCCTTCAACATGTCGTTCACTCAATCAGGTGACGACGATATTGACGAGCTTTTTTGGAACGACGATCACCTTGCGAACCGTCTTACCGGCGATCCGGTCTTGAACTTTCGCGTTCGACAACGCGACCGCCCTTAATTCTTCCTCCGTAGCCACAATCGGCATTTTCACACGATCACGAAGTTTGCCGTTTATTTGAATGACGATTTCAACTTCGTCTTCAATTAAAAAGCGCTCGTCGTAAGCCGGCCATGATTGTTGGGTAATATCTCCGCGCGCGTCATCGAATTCAGCGCTCAACCTCTCCCACAGCTCCGACGAAATGTGCGGAGCGAATGGATTAAGCAGGACCAGGAATATCCGCATCGTCGATAACGGAATAATTTCGACGTTAGTAAAAGCATTTACGAAAATCATCATCTGCGAAATCGCAGTGTTGAAGGAGAACGATTCGATATCGTCCGTGACCTTTTTGATCGTGGCATGCAGTAACTTTTGCTGCTGCTTGGCCGCCTCAACATCTTTGACCTTGTCTGAGAGTACCCACTCGCCTGCCTGGTTTTCTGTCATCAACAATCGCCAGACGCGCGCAAGAAACCGCGCGACGCCTTCGACGCCGCGGGTGCTCCACGGTTTCATTTGCTCAAGCGGTCCCATAAACATTTCGTAGCAACGAAATGCGTCTGCGCCATGCTGATCGATCACATCGTCGGGATTAACGATGTTCCCGCGCGATTTCGACATTTTCTGGTTGTCCTCGCCGAGGATAATTCCCTGGTTCACCAATCGTTGAAACGGCTCTGGCTTCGAGACGTAACCAAGATCGAATAACACTTTCTGCCAGAAGCGGGCGTAAAGCAGATGCAACACCGCGTGCTCAGTTCCTCCGACGTACAAATCTACGCCGCCTGGTTTATCGTCGTCCATCCAGTAACGCTCCGCCTCTTCCCCAACGAATCGCTTGTCATTGTGCGGGTCACAGAACCGCAAGTAATACCAACAAGAGCCTGCCCACTGCGGCATGGTGTTCGTCTCGCGCATCGACTTATCGGAGTAACGTATCCACTCTTTCGCTTTCCCGAGCGGTGGTTCTGCGGTGCCGGTCGGTTTGTAATCCTCGAGCGACGGAGGAACGACTGGTAAATCCTTTTCCTGCAATGCGCGATGTTTGCCATTTTCCCAAACGATTTGAAAGGGTTCGCCCCAGTATCGTTGACGCGAGAATAACCAGTCGCGTAGTTTGTAATTGATTGCACGTTTGCCAAGGCAGCGTTTTTCCAGCCAGGACGTGATTTTCTTTTTCGCCTCAGAGCTCGTTAGGCCATTGATGATTGGCGAGTTAATGGCGATGCCTTCGCCAGTAAATCCAAATGAGGGTTCATCTCCTGTTGGCTGAACAACAACGACAATCGGCAGATCGAATTTCTTCGCGAATTCCAGATCGCGTTCATCGTGCGCCGGCACGCCGCCTATTGCGCCAGTCCCATAGCCGAGCAGCACATAATCAGCGATCCAGACTGGAATCTTTTCGTTAGTCGCCGGATTAATTGCGTACGCGCCACTGAATACGCCGGTTTTTTCTTTCGATAGATCGGCACGCTCCAGCTCACTCTTACGCGCGGCGCGCTCGCGATATTCGCGCACTGCGGGCCCCTGCTCCTCGGTGACAATGAGATCGACAAGCGAATGTTCCGGCGCGAGCACCAAGAACGTACCGCCATAAAGGGTGTCGGGACGCGTTGTGAACACGCGAATTTTCCGGTCGCTTTCGTCGATCTTGAAATTGATTTCCGCGCCTTCGCTTCGGCCAATCCAGTTACGTTGGAGCAACTTAACTCCAAGGGGCCAATCCAGACCTTCGAGTTCATTGAGCAATCGCTCCGCATAAGTAGTGATACGCAACATCCATTGCCGCATCGGTCTTCGAAGAACCGGAAAGCCGCCAACCTCGCTTTTTCCATCCACAACCTCCTCATTTGCCAAAACTGTGCCTAACTCTGGGCACCAGTTGACCGGCACATCAGCGACATAAGCCAAGCGAACACTATCCAGGTCGTTTCCGCGATATGTGGAAATCGGCTCAGCCCGATTTGTGTCCGGGTTAAACCAGGAGTTATAGATCTGAAGGAAAATCCACTGCGTCCATTTGTAATACGCCGGGTCGGTTGTGTTGATCTCGCGTGGCCAATCGTACGAAAAACCGATCCGCTTCAATTGGCTCTTGAACTTCGCCACGTTTTCGCGCGTCGTGATTGCGGGATGCTGCCCGGTTTTGATCGCGTATTGCTCCGCCGGCAGACCGAACGCATCCCAGCCCATCGGGTGCAGGACATTGAACCCGCGCATGCGCTTGTAGCGCGCGATAATGTCAGTTGCCGTGTAGCCTTCCGGATGGCCAACGTGCAGCCCAGCGCCGCTCGGGTAAGGAAACATATCAAGCACGTAGAATTTTGGCTTCGCAGGATCGAAACCTTTCTCGGCGGGATTAGGCGCGTGAAAAAGCTGGCGCTCGTCCCAAATGGCCTGCCATTTCCGCTCAATCTGGTCGAACGGATATTGCTTACGGCGGTCGCTATTCATTTCAGGTAAATCAGGAAACCAGGAAACCAGGAAAAGAAACTAGAATTTACTCTTCTTTTCTGGTTTCCACATTCAATTGAAACGTGCTCGAACTTATAGTCGCAACGCGCAACAGGCATAAGACGCGTGAGATCCAGCATATTTTGGGACCGGAGTTTAGGCTGCGCGATCTCGTGGCGCATCCTGAAGTTTCGGAGATTCGCGAGACTGGAACGTCGTTCGAGGAAAACGCGAAACTCAAAGCTCTCGCTGCATCAAAAAAATTGCCAACCCTGGTGATCGCTGACGATTCGGGATTGGAGGTTGACGCTCTTGGCGGTGCACCCGGAATTTATTCGGCGCGTTACGCCGGCGTTAATACGACGGAAAGCGACAAAATCGATAAATTACTTGGCGAGCTTTCGCGAGTTCGCGCTACCGCAGCTGGGCGTCGCGCTCGATTTCGGTCCGCCGTCGCGCTTGCTCGTGCCGGTAATCTCCTTGGAACCTTCGAAGGAATTGTAGAAGGAAGAATCTCTTATAATCCGCGAGGCGAAGGCGGATTCGGCTACGACCCAATTTTCGTTCCTGACGGATTCGAGCAAACTTTCGGGGAACTGCCCGCTGAAGTGAAGAACGCCATCAGCCATCGCGCTAAAGCGATTCGCGCGCTCGCTTTCAGGCTTCGAGGGCTTCAGTGAAGTGACTAAGGACTGGGAGGAGGAGGAGGGGCAGGAGGGGCAGGAGGAACCGGCGCCGTTTGCGTGACGCCTCCGGCTGCTCTGATCTGATACCCAACTTTTGTGATGCCAACCGACCGAACTTTGTCCAGCACTCCAATCACATCGCCGTACATTGCCATTGGAACAGCGCTGAGCGAGATTTTGACATCCTTGTTGGCTCTGTGGAGCTGGAACAGTCGAGGCAATACTTGGTCGTCTGGCACGTATTGATTGTCGAAGAACACGGCGTTTCCTTCCAAAACTTTCACCGAAACGAAGTCCTTTACTCCAGTTGGTGGCGGTCCAACCGCAGCTGGCAGGTTGACGCGAATGCCTTTCATGTGTGTCTGGCTCAGACTGACCATCATGAAGCTGGCGAGTAGAAAGAACATGATGTCGATCAACGGGATGATCTCGATCCGTGCGTGTTTCTTCGGAACTGGCGAGGATACTCTCATATCTAGTAGGATGCCCCCGTCATGGTGAAGGTGATGGGAATGTTAACCTTGGAAACTGTTCCAGGTCTAAATCGCCACTGCCGAAACGCGCTAGTTGCAGCATTATCCAGGATAGGACTCCCCGTGCTTTGCGAAACGGTGGCACTGGTGACGCTGCCGCTAGCCGCGTCCACCGTGGCGACGATCACTCCACTCCCGGTGACGTGACGTGAACGCGCCTCGTAAGGATACTGTGGACGTGGCGCGTATAACGCGAGGGCTTTTGCTCGCGACATCGACATCGGTCCCGGACTCTTAACTGGCACGAATTTTGCCGCGTTTTGTGGCTGCCGCGGCGGCGGTGTTCTTTCTTCGACAAACTCCGGTTGAATCTCAGGAGGAGGAGGAGGCTCTGGGATGGGAATGTCTTCAGGCGGCGGAGTCGCCTCAGGTGGGGCGAGCGTCGCTTCCACTACTTGCGGTGGCTGAGGCGGTAAATCAACCGCGGGAGCTTCGTGACGCTGAGATACCGCAACGGCAGTAAGGTGGATCGCTAACGCGGCTCCGAGCGCCGTCCAGAAATACCATCGCGGAGGTGGCCGGTAAATGAGCGGCCTGGCTTGCTTTTCCGTTTGTCCTACTTTTTCTGCCATACGAAAATCACTGTGCCCCCGGAACGGCCTTGAGCGATTCGCTCTTAATTTCGAAGGAAATCTTGTAATACCCAGCCGCGCGAACAAGATCCAGCAGGTGGGCAACGTTCAGGTGGACTGAATCTTTGTCTCCTCGAACAAAAACCTTCGCGTCAGGCGCCGATTGGTGCGCCATTTTCAGACGGTTTAGCAATTCCTCGTCGGCGACTTCATCCTTATCAAAGAAATAGTGACCATCTTTATCTACCGAGACGCTGACGTATTCGCGTTTTGTCTGGACCTCACCCGAGACCCCCGAGGGCAGATTCACTTTGATCCCCTTCATGTGCACCTGACTCAGGCTCACCATCATAAAACTGGCGAGCAGAAAGAACATAATGTCGATCAATGGGATGATCTCGATCCGCGCTTTCTTATGTGGAATGGGTGACGTTACGTGCATACGAAACTGCTAGATGGAAGATCGCGTTGCCGATGAAGGCGTGCCACTCTCGATGGTCACTCCATGTCTGTCCGCTGTTTGAGCTTGGAGCATCACTTCCAAATTGGTGGCTGCTGTTTGCAATTCGAACTCCAAGTTAGACACGCGAGACGTGAAAAAGTTAAAAGGGATCAACGCAAAAATGGCGATGCCCAGACCGCACGCCGTGGCAATCAGCGCTTCGGCAATACCGCCAGTGACGGCTTGCACAGCAAGTTCTTCGTTTCCCAAAAAACTGAACGAACGGATTAGCCCGGTGATCGTGCCCAACAGACCGAGCAATGGCGCGAGCGTCACGAGAGTATCCATAACCACCAGGAAGCGTCCGGCACGTTTGATCTCGATGCCCGCGGCAACCTGCAATGCCGCCTCGAGCGAGCTGTGCTGATGGTTGAGACCGTTCCAAAGCATTCGTAACACGGGGTCGCGGGAGCTGCGCGAAAGCCTCGAAGCCTCGGCTGTGTCACCGTTTTCGATGGCCGTAAACACTTTTTCAATCCGTTTCGGATCCCGCCGGAACCAGCGGCCACCCCACCAAATGCATCGCTCGAGCACGACAGTGAGCGCTACAATTGAGACGATCAGAATGGGCCACATTACCGGACCGCCTTTGTGAAACTTGTCGATCAACCAGTTACCAGCTAAAAAGCCCGCAGGTTGTTCCGGAGTGGCTGCAACAACTGGGGCAGCGCTCGTCGCAGCGGCTGCCGGACTTGTTGCGCCAGCTGCAGCGGGACTTGTCATTACCCCGGGTGCTCCAGGCTGACCTAAAGCTGGCGGTTGCCCTGCTGCCCCCGGTTGCCCCGGCGCTGGCGGAGGCTGTCCTGGTGCCAGATTTGTAGCGGGTGCCTGCTGCGCCGCAGCGGGATTCGTCGGCGCCTGGGCACCCGGGCTCGTACCTCCGGTTGCCGGCGGTGCTTGTGCCGGAGGCGGAACTTGCGCGAGCGAAACCAACGCGAACGCGAGTGAACAGAGACAGGTGGTGAGTAGTGTTTTCATAGTTGAAGCACGAGGTTGATGACCGATTCGATTTCGGTGCAGGTTTTCCGTTATCGCAGAGGACTTATTTGGGAGTCCAGCAAAACTTTTCATTTTTTTCCGCGATAGTTCTTGCGCCGGAGGCGCATATACATTTCGAAGTAAATATACTGCGAGGTCGTAAGCAAGTGTTTCAAATTGTGTTCCCTAAGGATTTTTTGGGGATGTTTCCGAGAATTTTTCCGCATTCGCGACTGTGTTCTGTAAGCGCGGCCAATCATCGATCTCTGCTTCTAATTTTTCTCCCGGTTGAATCGGGCCGACGCCAGCGGGTGTTCCAGTTAAAATCACATCACCCGCGAACAGTGTGAGCGATTGACTAACGAATGAAATAATTTGAGCAACCGAATGGATCATTCGGCTCGTGCGCGTGCTCTGGCGAAGTTCGCCGTTCTGCCACAACTTTATCGACACATCGCGCACATCCGCATCGGCATACACGAAGGGTCCTATCGGCGTATAAGAGTCGAACGATTTGCACCGACCAAATTGTTTCTCTTGTTTTTGTAAATCGCGATCGGTGATATCGAGACCGATCGTGTAACCGAAAACATGATCGAGTGCATCGTCCACTGTGACATTTTTAGTGCGAACTCCGATCACCACCGCCAGTTCGGTTTCAAAATCGGTTTGGTGCTCGGGAAACGCTATTTCGATCACGCCGTGATGTTCCAGCAGCGAGCCGGGCGCTTTGAACCAAATTAACGGCGCGCCGATTTCAGTGCGTTTCATCTCGGCGATGTGATCCGCATAATTCAGTCCGACTGCGATTAATTTCGATGGCGCCACCGGGACATCGATTTGCAAACTTGAGAGCGACAACACTTCGCCCGTGGGCTGAACTCGAATCCAGTACGGCTGTGACAACCGGTGCACTTGGTCGCCGCGCAATTCGCCGTAGAAGAATTCGTCGCCCGATCTAAATCCACCGAAGGTTTTCACAATCTAGGACCTACCTATCATTCCAGCGAAGCGCTGCAACGAAATGCGATGCGTGAGGCCAGGCTTTCAAGCATCTCGGGACGTTGTTTAGTGACGTTCGCCATGAATAATCAGAGATCCTTCGCTTCGCTCAGGATGACAAGTCTTTATCATTTGGGAACCACCGCGACAAAGTCGCGCACCGGTTTTCGCCCGGAAATTGAGAATGCGCTGCCGTCCTCCCTTGCGAACCAGAACGCGCTCGAGGATCCACCGTCGAGATTCATTGCACGGCGGATTTTCGAATCCGCAACGATCGGCGCCGTGGCGAGGATGTTTGCCAACTGCCCAAGCGAAACGTCGGAACAAACGCCAAGGAAGGCGCGATCATCCGTGGCTATCCCGGCAAAAGTTCGCCGCGCCACCTGTGAATCGTTCAAACCGCGAATGCGCTTGTTTTCTTCGACAAGAAACGGTCCTGATTGCACTGCGGCGATGATTTTTTTCGCGAGAGAGAATTCAACGACACGCACCACGTCAATGCCTCGGTCCGACTGCAGCAAGATTCCAGTTATCAGACGGGCACGGCGTAACGGCGAGAAAGGTG
>DATARG010000290.1:0-9109 GCA_036264275.1 Candidatus Udaeobacter sp.
CTGTTCGCAGAAAATTGTTGTAGCTGCGTGGGGACAAACGCAAACGTTCAAAGAAAGCCGCGACATCATCAGGGGCGAGCGCGTTCACGTAGCAATGAAACGCTTCTTTGAAAACGCCAAGCCGATAGCGTAGATCCGCGAGATATACTTGGCTTACTCCCTTGGTGGTCTTTGCCGCAATCATCGCGTCAACCGCGTCCGCAACCGATTTGCGCGTGATGCCGCGCCCGTGATGACGCGAATAAAAGCGCGCGGCATCAACCAGCGAGACCCCATCAAGAAGCTTGCGGGCTTCGCTGTACTCGATTGCGGCGGCATCTAGCGGCAACCCATGCTCACGTATCGCCTCAAGCGCGCGCCCGTACACTAGTCGATCACGTCCGCTCAACTGAACTGCGTCAATGTCTCCGCGTGACAGTTGTGCTGCTTTCGCCTCAGCCTCGCTTGTCGCCTTCTCAAGATCGTTGAAATGAAGCCGGTGACGTTTGCCGCCGATGTGATAGGCGACCCGGAAGTACGTGCCGGTGGGTTTGCGATCACGGTAAATCTTTACGGTGGACGAGCCGCGTTTGACAACAATCGGGAGTCTGTGGCGTTTCGCTTTCATGGACTATTTCGGTGCTTAACTGCATAAATAGTGTCCGAAAAGTGTCCGATTGTTCAAACAAAATCTTTAAGGAATTCAAGTTCTCGCTATGAAAAATGGTAACCGACCCTAACGGGATTCGAACCCGTGTTACCGCCGTGAAAGGGCGGTGTCCTGGGCCTCTAGACGATAGGGTCAAAAAGCCGGGCAATATCGAATTACCATCGCTCGGCGCAAGCCAAATTGGCAGCCAGATTTGAAGTGGGCGAACATGTCGCCGCAACCCAAACGGGGCAGCTCTCAGTGCCTCGATCCCACCTTGTGAATCAGCGTGGCCGTCTTCGCTGTCGCGCCTCGATGCTCGCTTAGAGCAGCGTGAGCGTTTTGCACGTGACGCTGGCGCGCCTCGCTATCGCGCAGAAGATCGGCAACAGCACGCTCGAGCGAATCGGTATCGGTGACCTGAATTGCACCGTCGGTTGAAACCAGCGTTTTAGCGAGCGTCGCAAAGTTTTCCATATGCGGACCAAACACGACGGGTTTCCCCGCCAGGATCGGTTCCACGGGATTTTGTCCGCCGTGCGCAGTGAGGCTTTTGCCGATGAACACAACAGTGGCAATGCCGTACCACCGTTGCAGCTCACCAGTCGTCTCGAGAAGCATGCAATCCGCATCGATTGCGCCCTGGGCGACGGTTTCAGTGGCGAGCTTCACACTTAATGGCAAAGCAGACAATTGTGTACTGATTTCTTGCAGCCGCTCAACATGACGCGGCGCGATGAACAACCGCAGAGATGGAAATTGCTCCCGCAACCGAAGAAAAACTCTGGCGAGGACTTCTTCTTCGCCGCGATGCGTACTGCCACCAAACAGAACGAGTGAGTCCGGACTAAATCCGTCCAAACACGCTCTACTTATAGTGTGGCTTTGTATCTGAACATCAGGATCGAATTTGATGCTCCCGGTCACATGGATGCGCTTTGGTGCGACACCGAGCGCTGTCCATCGCTCGATGTCGCGCGGTTCTGGTACGCACACCAAATCGAGGAGCCGGAACATCGGCGCGACAAAAAATTGAAATCGTCGATAGCGTCGCTCAGAGCGCGGAGATAACCGCGCGTTGACGAGTGCGAGAGGAATCCGGCGCGCGTTAGCTGCGGCGGCGAGATTCGGCCAAACCTCCGCTTCCACAAGAACAATCCGCGCCGGACGAATTACTGAAAACGCACGACGCATGATTGGCCAGTAGTCCAGCGGCGTGTACATGACTTCGACCCAAGCTGGTGCAGTTTTTCGCGCCAACGCGAATCCAGTCGTTGTGGTTGTGGTCAGCACGCACTGCAAATCCGGTTCGATCACGCGCAACGCATTCGCAAGTTTCAAGGCAACATTTACTTCACCTACGCTCACTGCGTGCAGCCATGTTGAGCGTTGGTTCGAAAGTCGGTTTCGCACCTCGCCGTCATAAATCCCGAATCGTTGGCCAAATTTCTCGCGATAACCGCCGCGGCGAATCATTTTGGCGATATACCCCGGCAAAAAGATCAACAGCCCGAGCGGCCAAAACAGATTATAGATGAAGCGAATCACTTGATTGCAGATTGCCAATTGCCGAACGCCGATTGACTCATAAACAGGATTTCGGTGGCGCCGTAGGTTTTCTGGCGAATCACGCGCCAAAGTTTCAATTCTGAAATTGTCTCGCTCGGTCGTTTCTCCAAGACGAAAATACCGTTTGGCTCGAGCAATTGTGGCAAGCTTTCGTTATTCAAAAGCGTCTCAGTATGGCTTTCACCGCCGTTGGCCTTTTCATAAGGCGGATCGGCAAAAATGATTTGGAATTTTTCGGCGTTCGTTCGTTGACGTAGAAAATCAAAAACATCCTGGTGTCGAACGCGTCCTTTTAAGTTTGTCTTGGCGAGATTCTTCTCGATTGCTTCTGCCGATTGGCGGTCATCCTCAACAAATATTACGGAGGCGGCCCCCCGGCTCAGCGCTTCGATTCCAAGCGCACCACTGCCAGCGAAAAGATCGAGCACTCGCGCGCCGATGATCGCGTCACCCAGGCTCGAAAAAATAGCCGCCTTTACGCGGTCCATTGTCGGGCGGACACCGCGCTTCGGAACTGCGAGGCGGATTCCGCCGGCGCTGCCGGCGATTACCCTCATTGTGATGCGACTGGAGTTGGCGTGGCGGTGGCTTCATGCAACGCTGCATCCGGCGGCAAAGAGGGCGACGGCGCAGCGGTCGTCGCATCTTCCGCGACCTTCTTTTTCTTTTTCGGCCGATCCTTTTTTCCACCGAAGAAGCTGTTCAACATGCTGCTAATATCTCGGCCGACGACTTGCTCCACCAAGTTTGTGCTGGGCCGTTCAACGGTGCCGCCGACCTGAAACTCAATGGCTGAATAGCCGGGATCGTCGATGCGATGAAAGTTGTCGCGAATAGCTTTGAAAAGTTGGCCGCGGACTCTGTCGTTGATCGCGAGCTGCGAATTGAGTTGCAGCGCCCCGTCAAACGCAACAGTACCCGATGAGGTGAGGCGAATATTTGGCGAGCGCAAAACCAGCTCATCAATCGTAACCAACCCTCGGCGCAGGTGATATTTTGCATCCGCCTGCTCTAGCTGAAGCTCCTGTAACTCCTCGATCTGCAAAATTTGGCCGAGTAAGACGAGCAATCGGTATTGCTGGACTCGTCCGTCTCGCAGGAAAATTTCGCCCTCCCCAATAAGCGCATCTGGATCGCCCATTTTTCCCGAAGCTTGGAGGCTTCCTTCTAACTTGCCCTGCACCATGCCCTTCGGGCCGCCGGCATTTTCAACAAGCTGATCGGCAAGCACGTCATGAAAGTTTATACTGGTGGTGAATGGGGAATCCTCTGCTTCCGGTTGCATCGCAAAGTAACCGTCCACCTGACCTTTTGCGACGCGAGCAGAAATTTTCGAGAGTTCGAGGACATCGGGCTCGTAGCGAAGCGGTGAACGGAGCTGATCCAAGAAAAAACGGTTCCACAACGAAACTCGAGTGACTTTTGCATCTCCCCGGAGTGCCAGAGCGTTACGAATGCTGGTGCGAAAATCCACCCCTGCAAAACTCGCAACAAGTTTGCCTGTTTGATCCAAAAAACTGAAATCGCCGTCTTTCACACTCACTCGCCGAACCTCCGGAGCAACGGCCATCTTTGGTGCACGTTCCGGTGATTTTTCCTTAACGGCCATCTTTGGCGACGATGGTGCGCTGGCCAAATGTGTTACCACGGGCGTTGTATTCGTTGGAGCGGACTCTGTCCCTGCGTCCGCCTGCGAGGGCGTCGGAGGTTGATTTGTGGCAACCGTTTCCGCGCGCGCTGCCTGCGAATCAGGCAGACGCCATTTTCCTTCTGTGTTCTGCGGCCACACAACCCGAGGATGAACGAGCGAAACTTCGTTGATCACCAACCGTCGTGAGAAGAGCGACAGGAAACGTACTCGCAGCTGGAATGTTCTTGCCTCGAGGAAATGTTTCGGCCCGACGGATGCGGTTTGCGGAATCGTGATGCCGCTAAGTTCAAGGCCACCCCATGGTGTGACGCTCATGCTGCGAATTCTCAGCGGAACACCGAGGCTGCGGCTTAGTTCCTGCTGAATCTTTGCTTGTGCCCCTTGTGATTGCACATACAGGTTGACGGCGAGCAAAATCACCGCACCGAGTCCAATCAATGCCCCCAGAGCGATCACTGCCAAGCGGCGCAATTTTTGCACCCCCAGACGTTACGCAGCCCCAGTTTGAAGCAAAGACTAAAGGCCCTGACTAGCTTTTCATGTGACCGATATAGTTGTAATTCTCAATCCAACCGCGGGAAATCTCGAAACGGTTAGAGATTGCCAGGAGCGAGTCGAATCAATTATTGGCGGTTGGCCGATCCGCGTCAGCTCGCATGCTGGTGAAGCGGAAGCGCTCGCGAGAAGCGCCGCCGAAGAAGGTTTTGGACGCGTGGTTGCAGCTGGCGGCGACGGAACTGTAAATCATGTGGCAAACGGAATCGCCGGTAGCAATTCTGCGCTGGGTATTCTCCCGATGGGCACGGTGAATGTTTTCGCCATGGAGCTTGGTCTGCCTGCGAACAATCTCGAGCGTTGCTGGGAGATCGTTCAAGCCGGAAACAGGCGCTTTGTTGATTTACCAAGCGCGAATGGGAAATACTTCGTGCAACTCGGCGGGATTGGGCTCGATGCGCAAGCGGTCAAGGAGACCACCCTCGCGTTCAAGCGCAGTCTCGGCCCACTCAGTTATCTTATCTCCGCAGCGCACATCGCAGCGCGCCAACCTCCAAAGCTTTGCATCGAGTCGGAGGATGCGGTTCTGCGGGAAGGCTCGTTTCTCCTTGTCGGAAACGGACGTCTCTACGGCGGACCTTTTCCATTTTTCAAGCAGGCTGCCATCGATGACGGGTTACTTGATGTGGTTGTGTTTAAACGTCTCGGCTTTCTTGAGATCATTAAATATTTACATGACGTGGTATTCAGCTCCGATATCTGCGTTCCGGAAGTTGAATATTTTCAGACTCGCCAACTCCGCGTAAGCAGCGAGCAAGACGTTCCCGTGGAACTGGACGGTGAGTTAGCTGGTAATTGTCCGGTTGACTTTCAAATGCACGAAAAGGCGCTTTCTGTGCTGGCGCCTTCGAGATCGCTGTAGCACGTCGCTCGGCCGTTTCAATTTGGGCTCACATAGGTGAGGCAAATTTGAAATGACAGGAACTCCGGCCTCTGCATTGCGACAACTGGTTTTTCGCCCGGAACCGCGTGATGTTCTGCCGATGGATCACCGTGCGGGCTGGATTCGGGAAAAAGCAGCCACATCACTAAAGCCCTCACAGGTAGAGACCACTTTGGTGCAGCTCGACGAACAATGGCCGGCAAACGCGATCCCGCTTGCCGAAATGGTCGAACAATTTCCGTTAGGGGAAGCCGCACTGCTGCATCTTCTGGCAGTCTCGAGCATCTGCGCGACGAGGTTGGCGCGTAATCCTGAAATACTGCTGTGGCTCGCTCAACCCGAGGTGTGTCTGCCATCACGTGGCCATGCGGAGATGCTGGCTGAATTGCACGCGCTCGCGGGTGATTCTGCGACGGACGAGAATTTCGGAGCACTACGGTTTTGGAAAGGCCGTGAGATGGCACGCGTGGCCGTGCGCGAACTCGCTGCGGCCGCGCCGCTGGAGGAGACCACTGCTGAGCTGTCACAGATCGCAGACATTTGCATTCGTCGCGTGTTCGAATTTTGGGACGCCGAACTGCGGCAACGTCACGGCTCGCCAAAAGCGGAGTTTTCGATCCTTGCGCTCGGGAAACTCGGCGGATGCGAACTCAATCACAGCTCGGACGTCGACCTTCTCTTTTTCTACAGTGAGGAAGGCCAGCTCGCGCCGCACATTTCATATCATCAGTTTTTTAATCGACTCGGAAACAATATCCTCGAAACATTTTCGACGCCGAGTCCGGCCGGCTCCCTCTTTCGGGTGGACTTGCGTTTACGGCCCGAAGGCTCGGCAGGTCCGTTGGCCCGGTCTCTCGAGAGCATGGAAAACTATTACGCTGGGTTCGGCGAAACGTGGGAGCGGATTGCACTCATCAAAGCTCGCGGAATCGCCGGCAGCCGCGAGTTGGCTTACGATTTTTTGCGACTACATCAGCCGTTCATTTATCCAAAAAGTGCAACGCCAGATCTGCTCGAGGAGATTGCGAACATCAAACAGCGCATTGAGCGGGACGTGGTTGGAACGGAAAAGCTGGAGCGCGATGTAAAACTTGGACGCGGCGGCATTCGCGACATTGAGTTCATCGTTCAAACGTTGCAGCTTATTCATGGTGCGCGTAATCCGTTTTTGCAGGAACCGAGTATGCTCAAGGCGCTGCGCGCGCTGCGAGAACTGGATTTGCTTCCGCGCGATGAAGTTCTGGCGCTAGATAATGCGTATCGATTCCTCCGCCGCGTTGAACATCGTTTGCAGATCGAAGCCGAACAACAAACCCATACTGTTCCGGACGAGCCGGACTCATTAAACCGGCTCGCGCACAGCCTTCGCTTCTCGTCGGCAACCGAGTTTACAGCCGCACTGCACAACCGAATGAGATCGGTGCGCCCCATATTTCAACGAATTATCTCTGAAAGCCCTACGCAGTCCGCCAAAGCCACTGTTGAATTCTTCAAAGACTCAAAACAAGCAGAGAAAGCCCTGAAAGAACTCGAACGAGGTGCGGGAAGCTTTCATGTCGCGACGCGAACTCGCCAAATATTCCAGGGGCTACGTCCGATATTGCTAAATTGGGTGGGCAAAGCTTCCGACCCCGATGCGACTCTGAACCAATTCGTTCGATTCGTGGAGAGCTACGGCCTGCGCAGTTTGCTTTTTGAGCTGCTCGTTACCAATCCGAAGTTGCTTGAGCTGGTCGTAAAAACCCTCGATGCCAGCCGGTTTGCCGGTGATCTTCTGATTCGCCGACCACAATTATTGGAAGACATCACCAGAGACCCAACCTTTGATGAACCACGATCATTGTCGGAAAACCTGTGTCGGCTCGAGTCGTTAGGCGCAAATGCGAACAATCTCGATTCCGTTCGAGCCTATCGGCAGCGGCAATTGTTACGGATCATTTTGCGCGAGATTGTAGGACTCGTTACGCCTGCGACTGTATCCGCCGAACTCTCTGATTTGGCTGAAGCGTGTCTCGTTTTTACAGCCAGGCTCGTCGGCGATAATCAACTGACGATCATCGCGCTTGGTAAATTTGGCGGGCGCGACATCGGTTACGGCGCAGACTTGGATGTGGTGTTCGTGGGCGAGGAGATTCGCGCCGCCCAAAATCTGATCAGCATTACGGCTCAACCAACTGCTGAGGGGAATATCTGGGCGCTCGATACGAGGCTACGCCCTGAAGGCGAAAACGGCCCCTTGGTTTGCTCACTTCAAACTTATCAGTCGTATTACGATACTCGTGCACAGCTTTGGGAGATGCAGGCGCTCACTCGGGCGCGTGCCATTAGTGGTCCGCTGAAAGATGAATTCATTGCACTTGCAAAGGCCGCCTGGCGCCGTGCCTGTCAAGATCCACAGCTCTTGGTCAAAATCGACAGTATGCTCGAGCGAATTCGGTGCGAGCGAGGCACCGGGTCGGATTTTCTCGATCTAAAGACCGGGTCCGGCGGAATTATTGAAGCAGAATTTCTCGTTCAAGCATTGCAGATGCGCGAAAATGTCTTGGAGCCGAACTGGGATCGCACAGTGATTGAATTGCGTGAACGTGGATTGTTTAATGACGCGGAGGCCACGCAGTTGAGACAGTCTTACCAAATGTTGCGTCGATGCGAATCCGGATTGCGACGTTACGAGAACAAAGCAATTTCGTCGCTTCCAACCGATCAAGGCGAACAGCGAAAGCTCGCTATTCGTCTCGGTTATTACAATTTTGAAAATTTTTGCCGCGATTACGTCGATGCTCGCGACGCCGTCCACAGCCTGTACCAGCGAAAAATTAAAGCGTCGGATTAGCCTGGAATGTTCTTGAGCATCTCAGTGTTCGTCGGGAATTTCTTCACGAACATCAGGAGACGCTGAATCGCTTCCTCCGGCTTGTGACCGGCCAGACCGCGTCGGATGAGGTTGATTTTCTCCAACTCCCACGCCTGCAACAGCAGTTCTTCGCGGCGCGTTCCCGACAAGAAGATGTCGATCGCCGGATAAATCCTCTGATCGCTGATTTTGCGGTCGAGCACCATTTCCATGTTTCCGGTGCCTTTGAACTCCTGAAAGATCAGCTCATCCATTCGGCTGCCAGTTTCAATCAGCGCCGTGGCAACGATGGTCAGGGAACCCGCTTCCTCGGTGTTCCGAGCGGCTGCGAAAATCTTTCGTGGAATCTCCATGGCGCGCGCGTCGATGCCACCGCTCATCGTCCGGCCGCCACCGCCCATCGCGTTATTAAAAGCACGAGCGGTGCGCGTGATCGAATCGAGAAGGATGAACACATGTTTCCCGGCTTCGACCAGTCGTTTGGCCCGCTCGATCGCCAGTTGAGAAATTCGCGTGTGACTTTTTATGTCGGCATCGTTAGAGCTGGCCATGAGCTGCGCTGTGGGATGCGAACGACGAAAATCAGTTACTTCTTCGGGACGCTCATCGACCAGAAGAATAACGAGCTCCATCTCCGGGTGATTCTTCGCGACTGCATCGGCGATGTGATGCAACAGCGTCGTCTTGCCTGTTCGAGGTGGTGCGACAATCAGGCCACGCTGACCCATTCCCAGCGGAGTCATCAAATCCATGATCCGCGTGGTATAACGATCCGAGACCGTCTCGAGCTTGATCCGTTTATTCGGGTTGATAGTCGTTAATTCTTCAAACGGGCGAAGCCCCTGATATTTCGCCGGCTCATCGCCATTGATTGTAAGGAGCCTGGTCAATTGCGGGCCACGGCTGCCGCGTCGGATTTCGCCGTTGATCCACATGCCGTCACGCAAAGCGAAGCGACGCACAATTTCG
>DATARG010000001.1:0-13490 GCA_036264275.1 Candidatus Udaeobacter sp.
TGTTGTCCGTTACACCCAATTCAGTTTACTGCTTTGCTCGTTATTGGCCGTGATTGGCGTGATCGTGCTTCGGTTCACGCATCCCGAAATTACGCGACCATACCGGGTTTGGCTTTACCCAATTCCTCCTCTTGTTTTCTCGATAATCACGATTTGGATGATGTTTTATTTATTGCGGTCGCACGCTACGGAATCGCTGGCCGGTCTGGCAACGGCGCTGTTGGGCCTGCTGCTCTATTTCTGCGCGCGACAACGCAGTACTCGCTCACCATGAAAAGAATTAGCACCGCACTATCGATGGTTCTCGGCCTTGTGAATGCGCTGGGGGTTTTCGCGCAAGGAAATCCGGAGGTTGCGCCGCGCGCGGTTCCGGTGAACACCGGTCCAAATGATGTCGCGCGCTTTCTGGCCGGAATGCCGGTGCCGGAGAATTCCCCGCTCGCGCCACTAATGCGCGATCCAGCGTGGCAGGCACACGCTGCATTTTTCGAAGAGCAATTCTCAAAAACAAATCTCAGGCAGCTCCAAAAATTGCATGGATGGCAGTCGACATATCTTCCTGAATCACTTCAACCAAGACCCGTAGTGTTTTACATGTTCAGCGGACCCGATTTCTTGTACGTTGATCAATTCTTTCCAACGGCTGCCGTGTACGTTTTATGCGGAAAAGAAGCTCTGGGGCCGCCGCCGGATCCATTGCGCATCGCAAATCTATCCGGCGCGCTGGGTAATCTAGAAAACGCGATGAAGTCTTCGCTTAACACGACGTACTTCATCACCAAGGACATGAAGATCGATCTTCACGAGCAGAACCTAAACGGCGTCCTGCCGATTCTCTACACTTGCATTGCGCGCGGAGACAAATCAATCACAAACGTCTCGTTCGGATCGCTCACTAGTGGCGGCGTATTTACTGAAGCCGCGCCGGGTCGAAAAGGCGGCAGTACTCCCGGAGTGCGTATTCGTTACACGGACAACCGATCAGGTAATGCACAGATGCTGTATTATTTTACCACCGACATTTCTGACGGCGGCATCAAAGCCACTCCCGGTTTCCTGAAATTTTGCCAAGGCCTCGGCACAGGCGCGAGTTTTCTGAAATCACCATCGTATTTGTTGTTCGAAAATGGTTTTGCCACCATTCGCAATTTCATTCTCGATCACAGCAATATGATCGTGCAGGACGATTCAGGCATTCCGCTTGTCTATTTTGACCCTAACAAGTGGACCATGCGCTTTTTCGGCGTTTACCTCGGTCCCATCGACGTATTCAAACAACATTATCAGCCCCGCCTGCGCGAACTCTACCAACAAAGCAATCCGCCGCCGCTCGAGTTCGGATTCGGCTACCGTTGGAATTACAAAGAAGCGAACCTGATCGTCGCTACACGCAAGTGACAGCTCATCTCGTAATCGCGAACAGACTCGAGAAACTCCGTTGCAAACCCATTGGGAACTTCGAGGGATCCTTCGACTTCACTGCGCTCCGCTTAGGATGGCGCAAAGGCGTTAAAACCTGCGAAACCACGAATAAGGAAAATCATCGCCTGGACAGTCCGTGGGCCACCGTGGTGGATTAATTTCACGGTGTGGCTTCACCGGTATGGTGCCTCTCTCAGTTTTGCCGCACCGGTCTCGCAGATAGCGAATGAGTTCCTCACACGCTTCGAGTTGCGCGCGCGTCGGCTGATCCCGATTGAAATCGCCTACAAGACAAATACCGAGCGAAATGTTGTTCAGATAATCGCTGTGCACATGACCACCGTTGATTTGGCGACGCCAGCGATCGCCGACTTCGATTTGGCCGTTGCCGGTTGATGTGCCGTTGCCAATCACAAAATGATAGGCCAGGCCGTTCTGCATGCGACGAACATGGCGGTGGTAATAATCAAAAACACGCGCGTTTCCCTGACGCGTACCACTATTGTGCACGACAATGAACTGCCAGCGACGCCGCTTCACCGGTGCGCGCCGGATCGCATCGATAACTGAACTTGTTAGGTAACGGTAACTGACTGGGCGACTCCACGGCCAGAAACCTCGACGCGGCGGCGGCGACGGCGGAGGCTCGAATCCCTGGTCCTCTTCGATGCCGGATTTTTCGATCAAAACCTGAGCCGGGTTGTCGGCTGAAACGGCACGTGAGGGCTTAGGCTGTGGCGAAGGCGCCGAAGTTGGCACGGCAATCGCATGTGGCGGCGGTGCTACGCTTTCGGACGTGCCGCGTCCTTCTTCCACTTGCGGCGCCGGTGTTTTTCGTGGCTTAGGCGTGTCCTCTTTTCCGGCAGACTTCGATTTCGCGGCCTTCTTCGTTTCGTCGGATGTTTTTTTTGTGCCGGATTTCTTTTTCGCGGTCCTCGGTTTCGGCGTTGGGGTGTGGCGTCGTTTGGTTTTCGGTGTTGGAGATTTTTTCGGTTTCGGTGTGGACTCGTCCCGTGTTTCGATTTTCTCGGATTGATCGCGCTGTTTCTGTTCGTTGACCTGCGCGCGAAGAAGACCAGCGATCAATGCGCCAAATGCGAGCGTAGTTGCGAGCCAAATGCGAAAGCGCACCACTGCGACGGAGCGTAACAGAGCATGCGACGCGATCAACGCCTACAGCAGCGATTTGTTAAAAAAATTAAAGACGGCTGCGTTATTACCCTTGCCGATCAGGCGATTGGCGTCGCAGGCACTGGCGCGAGAGGCTCGGTTACGTGACGCATCTTCTCACGCTGACGCCGGATGATGGCGTTCAATTTGCCTCCAAGCAATAACAGCAGACAAGTCAGATACATCCATGTGAGCAGCACGATAATCGACGCTAGCGCCAGATAAGTCGGGTTGTAACGGTCGTATCGCACCACGTAGAGCTGAAAAAGTTTGGTCGCGATGATCCAACCGACCGCAAAGAAAATTGCTCCCGGTAATGCCTGACGAACCGTTAGATAGTTCTCCGGCGTCAGGAGGTAAAGCGCTAGCGCGAGCCCGACCAGCGCCACACCGGTCAACGGCAGATTTAACCTGGCGATCCACGCTTGGAGTGGGAATGAAAGTTGCCAATTTACCTCTGCAATACCGGCCAGCCTTTCGCCGAAAACGACGGCATTAAAGCTAAATACGATGACAATCCCAAACCAGAAAAGCATGAAAAACGAGATGATGTATTTGGACCACCAATGGCGGTCTTCCCGGACTCCGTGCATCTGGCTGAGTGCACGTGAAACCGTCGCGATGAAAAGCGTGCCGAAATAAATTCCAAGGATGATGCCTGCGTTCGCGAGCAGCCCGCTGGTGCCTGTCACCACGACGCTCGCCATGGCGGAATCCAGAATGTCTTGCACTTTCTGATCGGGCGGCATGAAACTACTCAATAGAACATACATCCGGTGCAATTTTGTCGGATCAGTGCCGAATAAACCCAGCAGGTGCCAGAAAAACAGTGTGCCGGGAGCGAGAGCGAAAAGAAGCAGATATGCCATCTGCGCGGCCAACCCAGTTGTGTTATCCATTGCGGTCTCCCAGACCAGCCGGCGGCCGACATTCCAAATGAACCTGAGATATTTCATCTCGGCAGGAGTTTACTTTGCGGGCCACAAATTTCCATTAAAGTCCGGATGCTTTCGCGAGTGACCTCCATTTGCTTCTGGCCTTGATCGCAGTCGCGTCGCCTAAAGACTGATGAAGAAGAAAATTTTGATCCTGACCGCGGGTTTCGGAGAAGGTCACAATAGCGCAGCAAGAGGAGTGCGCGACGGGCTGGCTCGCATCGCTTCGGATGAGACTGTAGTGGAAGTGCGGGATCTGTTTGCAGAAGCCTACGGGCAAACCAACGACCTGGTGCGCCGAAGCTATCTTGCGCTGGTGAATTCTGCGCCACGCGCTTGGGGTGTCGTTTATCGCTGGCTTGATCGAAAGACAGATTACAACACGGAATTTCGGCGACTGACTCGGCTGAAAGCGCAATTTGCTTTCGTGCTCGACCGATTTCAGCCGGACATCGTCGTCTGCTCTTTTCCGGCCTACGCCAATGTACTCCAGGAGATTTTGGGCGCTGAGCGAGCGTGCAAATGCGTGGTGATCATCACCGACTCGATCACTATTAACGCATCCTGGTATCGAAGCCCGGCCGATTATTTCGTTGTTGCAAATGAGCAAAGCGCGGATGTATTGCGAACCGCCGCCGTCTGGCCTGAAAAAATCAGGGTATTTGGATTTCCCGTCAGTCCGAAGTTCGCAGATTTTGCCGAAGATCGGCCGTTGCCTTCCAGCAACTCCAGTAGGCGAGTCTTATACATGATCAATGTCGCGAAGCGCTGCGCGGCCGAACTAGTGCGTCTGCTCACGAAACTTGGGGTAGATCTAACGGTGACGATCGGCCGCACGGATGAACTCCGGCGGGAAATCGAAGCGGCCGCGAATGGCCACCCGATGAAGATCGTTGGTTGGACGAACGAACTTCCGCGGATGATGCACGAGAACCATCTGCTGATCGGGAAAGCCGGTGGCGCGACGGTGCAAGAAACTATCGCCGCAAAATGTCCGATGATCATCAATCATGTCGTCGCTGGTCAGGAAGAAGGCAACGCGCGGCTGATCGTCGAAACAAATTCAGGAGTAATCGCCCAATCGCCGAGGGAAGTTGTAGCGCACGTGCAGCGAGCGTTTGATGACGGGGCAAAACAGTGGCGGGAATGGGCCAACAACATCAGCAAGCTCAGTCGCCCGCGCGCAGCGCTCGACATCGCGGAATTTCTAATGTCGCTATAGATTATTATTAACGCTGTGGCTCAAGTCCGGTGCTGCGCAGTTCACATTAGGTTCAGCCGTTTCAACGGCTTCCCCCGTTCTTCAGCAAAACCGTTAAAACGGTTGGTTGTTGTGCGGACCTCTCTACACGGGCTAAAGCCACGGTGCTAATGAGACCAGATTTCTCGACCAGCGGCGAAAGTTTTTACGACTTCTATTTGCGGCGAAATGACGACCAGATCGGCTTCCGATCCGACCGTGAGATGACCCTTTTTTTCTAGACCGATAGCGCCTGCGGGATTGTGAGTCGCCATCGCGACGGCTTCGTTCAATGGAACGTTCACCTCGCGCACCATTATTCGTACGAGGTCGATCATGCGCGCGGCGCTGCCCGCCAGCGCTGAATGATCGGCCAGGAGACAAACTCCATCTTCTACGACGCAATCACTACCAAAGAGCGCGAACTCCGATCTTTCCGGCAATCCGGCCCCAGCGGTTGCGTCGGTCACCAGACAAATTCCGTGTGGGCCTTTCGCGCGATACAACATTTTCATAAGCGTTGGTGAAACGTGATGGCCGTCGGCGATCAGTTCACAACTGATGTCTGGTTCGCTCAATGCAAACTCAAGCAAACCGGCGACTCGATAAACGCCGCGACGCCGCGCACACGACATACAGTTAAACGTGTGCGTCACGCTGCGCATACCGCGATCGAATGCCGCTCGGGCGTCCTCATCCCTTGCATCGCTGTGTCCGCCGCTCACGCTGATCCCGTGAGCACCTAAGGATTCGATTGCTTCGAGTGCTCCGGGCAGTTCGGGCGCGATCGTTACACGTTTCAATACGTCTGCGTGTTCGAGTAATCGCAGCACGGCAGCCGGCGAGGGGTCCTGAATGAACTCCGTGTGTTGCGCTCCAGCTTTCGCCTTTGAAATAAACGGCCCTTCAAGATGTACACCAGCAATCGCGCGGATCGCTGGTCGACATTTGCCAATCGCTTGTAAGACCTTGACGATTTCCTCGAGAGGCGCTGTCGCTGTCGTGAGCAGAAGCGATGTCGTACCACCGCTTGCGTGGAAATCGCAAATGGCGCGAAATGCTTCAGCCGATCCTTCCATCGTGTCGCGGCCGAGGCCGCCGTGCACATGAAGGTCGATAAAACCGGGCGCGAGATAATTTCCATTAAGATCAATGACCGCGTGTTTCCGATGCGCCGATGATCGCTCGTATATCGCCGTGATTTTTCCCTGTTCCACGACAACTTGAAGCCCGTCGCGAATTTCATCGGGAAAAATTAAACGTGCATTCGCAAGAATCATTGTCGGTAACGCTCACCGCGGAAGACCAAACGTTCAATCATTACTAAACGTGGAGCATCCTGAATTATGAACGATGCGAAGACGCATCGCACTCCAAACACTGCGTAAGAAATTCTTCGCGACGGCTGTTTCATTCCGTAAAGCTTTAGGAGCGCCCACGCATGAAATGCCGATCCGAAGACACACTGATTGTGTTTCAATCATGCTGCGTCCAATTTGTGAACGGCGATGAAGTTCGATTACGACGTCGTGATTATCGGCGGCGCGTTTTCCGGCGCAGCAACCGCACTCACACGCAGGAATGGAAGCGCAAGCGCATCACGGGTTGAGCGCTGTTGCGTACCAGTGAAAAAGAACCTCGCCGAAAAACATCCAGGTTAATGCGCCGAATGCCAGATACGGTCCAAAGGGTAACTTGGCTGACCAAACAGGTTTTCCGACCACGAGCGTCACCAAGCCGATCACTGAACCAAGAAGTGATCCTGCAAAAAGGCTGAACAATACCGCGCGCCACCCGAGGAATGCGCCGATCGCAGCGAGAAATTTCAGGTCACCGCGGCCCATTGCCTCCCGCGGGATGACCAGTTCGCGCGTAACACCGGAAATGTGCGTCAGATCATCGAGCATTAGAACGTGGTCATCGGCGTTGACGCGATCATAACGAAAACTCAGCATCACGTTTCCGTACTCGCGATCATCAATCCGAACTTCATCGCAGCGGAGCAGCAGGCGATCTTTTTCACGGGCAAAATATTCGCTCCAGAGACTTTCTTCGGTACCCACGACGAAATCGGCGTCGTCACCGCGCTTTGTCCACATGAAGGTTGTGGGTCCGTCGAACGCGATTCGTTTTCTGCCAAAAGCAATCTTTCCCGCTTCCAAAACGATCCAGAGAATTACGTAGCCGAGCGCCGCGGCCACCGCGGCGCGAACACCGGCTGCGACCCGCGAATCTGTCTGCATCAGAGCCGGAACGACCACGCTGCAGGCCACGCCCGCAATTGTGCCGCCAATCGTTACGCGGTCCGGGATAATGAAATGCTCAAAATCGATAAATGTTCCGATGATCAGGAACGAAACAAAAACCCAATACGCGATTGCCACCTGCCACGGAAACCTTTGCCAGATCGCCAGGAAAAGAAGTGCGCTGACCAGTTCCACCGTGAAATAACGAAGCGAAATTTTGGCCCGGCAATTGGCGCATCGCCCGCCAAGTACGAGCCAACTGAGCAACGGAAGATTGTTATGCCACGCAATCGGTTTTTTGCACTGCGGACAAAACGAGCGGCGCGGCCGGTTAATGGAGAGTTCAACCGGCCAGCGATAGATGCAAACGTTTAAAAACGAGCCGACCGCCGCGCCGAGAACGAACGCAAATGCACTGAAAAGAATATTGTGACTGGAATACTGCACGCGATTCAACTGGCGATCCGTTTCGATGCGCGGCGCTCCATGAGCCATGCAATCCAGATGCAGCTTTCGTATAGCAGACACATCGGGAGCGCCATGGCGACTAAAGTCAAAATATCAGGAGTCGGCGTAATGATGGTTGCCAGCACAAAGATGAGCACGATGGCGTAAGGACGGGTGCGCGCCATAAACCGATACGTGACCAGGCCAAACCGAACCAGCGCCAGTACGACGACCGGCAGTTCAAACGCCAGGCCAAACCCGATGGTGAATCGCGTCACGAACGAATAGTACTGCTGTACTGTCCAGGTCGGCGCCCAGCCGAGCGATTCGGTGTCGCGAAAGAAAAAAAGAATGGTTTTTGGCAGTAACCAAAAATAGCAAATCAACACACCGGTCAGAAAAAGCGCGAAACTGACGGCAATCGCTGGAAATAAAAACCGTTTCTCCACGGCCGTAAGCGCCGGTAAAACGAATTCGGCGAGAAAATACAGGAGCAACGGGAAAGACAAAACAATGCCGGCGTAGAACGCCAGATGAAATGAAATCACGATCGAATCTGTAATCCCAAGCGCCTTGAGCGTTCCGATTTGTGATCCCAGATGACTAAGCGGCGCCTGGATAATGCGCACCAGCGTTGAGCGAAACGCGAAACAAGCGATCATCGCCACACCAAGCGTGAGAGCCATCTTCACGATTGTCCACCGCAAGTCCTCCAAGTGTTCGAGGAACGGCTTGGAGGTTTCGGTGTCCGGCGGATTACGAAATTTGAAAATGTCTCGTAGTGCCATCGAGTTGCTTTCGTGCAAACGCCCAACGATTTCTCATTAAGACCAGGGTTCAGTCAGGTGCAGCCAACTGCAAGAACGACAAGCCGGTTCAACAGTTTCGGACTCCCCTGAAACCCTTTGAAACGGCTGGTCGGTCACCGTTGTTTTCCCACCCGACTGAACCCGGGTGTTCATGGAAGCCGCGGAACAGTAAGTCATAGGCGCGGCGCGAGCGTTAGAAGACCGCGAGCAGCGAGCGTAGCGCAAATGCCGAGCGTATTAGCGTCGCGAATCTCATTCTCCGCTATCATGCGGCGAATCTCTTCGCTGCTGAATCCGCGGCAATCAAGAATCGATTCCCCTTCCTCGCGATTCGGGCCCGCTGGGCTGGGTTGAACTGGACGCGCTAGAAAAAAATAACCGCGCTCATCGGTAAACCCCGGTGAAGAGAAGTAATAGCCTAACGAAATCAGCTCGCCTTTTGGACACAACTCGTAGCCTGTTTCTTCACGAAGTTCGCGCAAAGCTGTGTGCCTTATTTTATACTCGTCAGTATTGTGATCATCGATCTGACCTGATGGCATTTCCCAAATCGCCTGTCCGATCGGGATCCGTTCCTGACGAATAAGGATGATTTTGCCGTCCGGCGTCATCGGTGCGATCACGACCGCCGGTTTACGATGCACAATTGTCCAGGCCCGCGGGTCTGGGTGGGCGGGTGTTTGCACGCGGTCGGTCACAACCTCGAGATTCCGATCAGCGAAGTGCCGCTCAGTTGAGATCGTTTTCCAATCACTGCCTTTCATCTAGCAATTGTAGTGGCCGCTGACTTCAGCGGCAAACGTGGTAGGGGCGGTTCACCCGCTCTGCCTGTGGCGATTGAGGTCAATCGCCGCTACCGAGGTTCGCTCCGCTGACGTTTGATTTGCGCTGCAACATTCTCGGGGTGATGGCGTGCCCGTGCCCGTGGTTCCAAAGCGAAAGCCGAACATTAGCCGACGCATGCAGTTCGGGTGATGGTGACGGAAACATATTTTGCGTCCTGCAATGCAAACTTCCGCAGTTCGATCGTCACCCGTTGAATCGGAAAAATCGTCAGCAAATGATTCGCGAGCCGATCCGCCAGGGTCTCGATCAGGCTAAGGGATTGATCGCGCACAAAATCCTTCGTCCCCTCTGCAACGGTTGAATAATTCACCGCACGTCCGATGTGGTCCGCCAGATCGCTTGTCTGCTGATACGGCCACAACGAAATGCTTACCGTCAACTTTTGCGGATTAGCCCGTTCTTCCTCTGAAACTCCGATGCGCGTGAAAACGTCAAGCTGCTCGATATGAATTTCGTCCGGGCACAGATGCGATTCCTTTGTCACTCGCGAATCTTAATCACGAATCCGCGTTCGCCAATCACGTCTAGCGATTCCCCACAGCGAACCGATTCGCGTGATTGAGTGGCTTCGCTAAATTTGCTCTGAATGAAAACGGTCTCGCGCGTGTTTGCTTACTTGAAGCGTTATCCCGGGTTGGCTGCGGGCACGCTTGCGTGCGCGATTCTGGGTACGTTGATGGTGATCGTGTTTCCGGGCGTCACCAAATGGATCATTGATGATGTGGTGCGCGCGAGTCGGCCCGACAAATTGCTGCCGCTAATCTTGCTCGCTTCTGTCGCGTTTCTCGTTCAGCACGTTTTTAATTCGCTTCGAATCATTCTGAACAACACATTCGAGCAGAAAGTTATTTTCGATCTGCGCAGCGATTTGTATTCGCACATTCAACTGCTGCCTTTGCGATGGTTCGATAATCGGGCCACGGGCGATCTGATGACGCGCGTGATCGAAGACGTGAACTCGGTCGAACGCGTGTTGATCGACGGAATCGAGCAAGGAGTGGTCGCAGTTTTACAAATCATCATCGTGGTGGGGGTGATGTTTTATTTGAACCCAACCCTTGCGCTGCTTGCGTTGGTGCCGTTGCCGCTGCTGATCGCGGGGGCGCTCGGTTACACGCTGACGGCGCACCGACGGTATCGATTACAGCGGCGCGCTGCGTCGAATATCAACGCGCTGTTGCACGATAATCTTGCCGGCATTCGTCAAATCAAAAGTTTCGCGCGCGAACGCGAGGAACACACGCGTTTCAATCGCGCCAGCGATCAGCTGCGGCACGCCACGCTGGTGGTGATGCGGACGTGGGCGATTTATTCGCCGTCAATGTCGATGTTTGAAGCAATCGGTGCATTGCTCGTACTGGGATTTGGTAGTCACGCTGTCTTGACTGGTAGTTTGCAGCTCGGTGATCTGGTCGCGATCCTGATGCTCACGGCGTTTCTTTACGATCCGATCAGCCGCTTACATCAGCTGAATCAATTGGTGCAAGCCGGTCGCGCAGCGGGCGAACGCGTCTTCGAGATTCTCGATGAAGACGCCGAGCCGGGCGTCGTGAACCGTGCTGGTGATGCCGACACCGCGATCAAGGATTACAGCAAGCATATCATCGGCGACATCCGGTACGAAAACGTCAGCTTTAGTTACACGGAAGGATTGCCCGCGTTAAGGCAGATTTCATTTCACGCGCCTCCGGGTACAACGACTGCGCTGGTTGGCGCGACTGGCGCAGGAAAATCGACGCTGGTGAGTGTGCTCGTGCGCTTTTACGAGTTCGACTCCGGCCAGATTCACGTCGACGACAAACCGATTCGCGACTACGACCTGCGCACGCTGCGCGAAGCAATAGGCGTCGTGACGCAGGAAAGTTTCCTCTTCAACGGGTCGATTCGCGAAAATCTTTTGATGGGAAAACCGAGCGCCACTGACACGGAATTATGGCGCGCAGTGGATGCCGCGAACGCGCGACAATTCATCGAGCGATTGCCGCAGGGCGTGGAAAGCGTCGTTGGCGAGCGGGGCGTGAAATTGAGTGTTGGCGAAAAACAACGGCTCTCGATTGCTAGGGCGTTACTCAAAGATCCGCCGATTTTAATTCTCGATGAAGCAACTGCCAGTGTGGACACGGCGACTGAACGCTTAATCCAGGAAGCGCTGGAACATTTGATGGCGAATCGAACGTCAATCGTGATTGCGCACCGGCTTTCGACGATCGTGCGCGCGGACCAAATTCTGGTGCTCGATCACGGCCGAGTCATTGAGCGCGGCACACATGATGAATTGCTCGCGCTCGATCGAAAATATGCGCAGTTATGTCGGCAGAGTCTGTTGGACTCTTCGCCTCAGCGCGAAGGAGAGCCGCAGGAGGAAATTGTTGCGTTAGACGTTGCGGAACCAGAAGCGGAGCGATTGCAGGTCTAACAAACGCCAGAATCAGGAGAGATCGCGTAGTAAAAGATCCTGGTATTTTCGCTCCAGCTCGTTGTAACGCTGCTGGCTTTCGGCTAGCGCGCGCCGTTCTTCTTGAAGCGTTTGCTCGAGATCGCGAATTCGTTCTTGAAGACGGATCGACATTTTCGATACGGCTGGCGCGATTGGGTCGCCGAGTTGAATTTCGATTTGGTTGTCGTCGGCCTTTGACTGAACGGCTCCCCACAGGTCCGGCATTTCGTGGACTTGGCGGCGCGCACCGTCGCAGGTGTTGATCACGGTAGTTTCCCCATCAATTTCGCCAAGCCGAACAAACTCCCGCAAGGTACCGAGCGTAGTCGGTCCGTAGTAATGCTCGCTCGTCAGTTCCACCAGCCAGTCCATGCCCAATTGCGTGAGCATCGGCGCCTTGATCCAAGCCTGCCGGTCGCTGGACAGAGTGTCGTGCGGCGCTATCTGCGCCGCGGCAGCCCAACGCGCGATCTGGTCAAAGTGCACCGGTCCAAAGGTGCTTCCATCCTCGTGTTTGCGGAGAAACCACTTTTGATTCACCGGAATTTAATTGTCGCTCATGGCGACGGCGAGGCGGAAGCGGCAGGCGATGACATTGGAATCACGATCGTCTGGCCAGCCTGTAGTTTACGGCCATCTTCGATGCTGTTGGCTTTTTGCAAATCGTCCACGGTTACTTTGTACATTTTCGCGATGGACGTGAGCGTTTCTCCGCGTGCAACAGTGTGCGTGTTGCCTGCGACGGCGGGATGCGACGCAGATACAGCAGGAGCGGCAGCGGCTGCCGGAGCGGGTGAAGCTTCTCCGATCATTACGCCCGGCCGACCGTGTGAGAGTTGTTGCTCCAGTTTAAGAATCTCCTGAGAAAGCGCGTCGATTTTGGCATTTTGTTCATCAATTTTTTTTGCCAGAGCCTCAAGCTGCGCGGATTCACCCAATTTTGTTCCGTGCGGCGCCGGGCTTTCCGCGGAAGCAATCCAAAGCGCGAGACAGCTTAATGCGCAGAAAATACCGGCTACTTTCATAGCAGCGAAATTTTGCCACCGGCACATTTGTCTGACAAGCGGGTTCGCCTCCTCGAATCGTTAACCGTTGACGCGTTAATCGGCAAAGCGCAACTGCTAATGTAATGAGCGTAACAGTTCGCGTCTCAACGGCGCGCAGCGCCCTTGCGTTTCGAACTTTTGTTCGTACGTTTTTTTATGCCTGAGCGCATCCAAAAGCCGGTGGAACCGGCTCCATGGGGACCAAAACAAGGCGATGGCGGGGGCCCGCGCTCGCCGGACGTTTCACGACCGGACACAAAGGACCTTTTAAAGAAAATGCGCAAGGTCGATCCCAATCAATCGAAGCGCTATCGCCAGCGCACGGGCCAGTAATGGACCCTTCACAGCTGGGATTTGACCAGAACCTCTCTGGTGCAGCGGATGACTTTCCTTCGCTGCTGCGACGGAAAGGCCTGC
The DNA here is from genome assembly GCA_036264275.1 of Candidatus Udaeobacter sp. Lineage (GTDB taxonomy): Bacteria > Verrucomicrobiota > Verrucomicrobiia > Chthoniobacterales > UBA10450 > Udaeobacter. The sequence goes on from DATARG010000001.1 coordinate 13,016, forward strand.
TCAGCCCGGCTGCCATCGGTCCGATGCCGCAAAACGCGATTGCACAACAAATGTGGCAACCAACAGAGGCGACGACGATCCTTGCGTTTAAGTTTTCCGGCGGCGTTCTGGTTGCGGGAGATCGCCGTGCGACAGCTGGTAATACCGTTGTGTATGATCGTGCGGATAAGGTTCTGGAAATCGATCGCCGATCGATAATGGCGATCGCGGGTGTGCCTGCCACTGCGTGGGAGATGGCACGCGTGCTCGAACATTCACTCCAATATTTTCGACGAACTCAGCTCCAGGAGATGAGTGTCGACGGGAAAGTGCGCGCTCTCTCGAAGTTGTTGCGCGACAATTTCGGATTCGTCATGCAAGGAGTCGGCGTTGTAGTCCCGATCTTTGCGACGTACGACGGGAATTCGAAGCCGGAAGCCCGTCTCTATTTTTACGATGCAATGGGCGCGCAATTTGAAGCGACCGATTACGCGGC